>CAZWKK010000032.1:6161-12631 GCA_964634855.1 uncultured Anaerolinea sp. | reverse complement strand
TGAGGTGATGGTTGCCGGAACAGTGCCGGTATTGGTCACACCAAATGTGAAGTTCACATCCCCACCGGTTTCAGGTACTACTGTAGGATCAGCCTCTTTGGTAACGGAAACAGAGGGGAGGACGTCCGTAAAGCTGACGGTCGCATCGTCATCATCACTCGCTGTGTTGCCATTTGAATCGCTGGCAATTGCGGTGAAAGTGTTCACATGCGGCGTGCCTACTACACCGCTCAAACTTGTGGTGTATGTAAATGAACATGAACTGCCCGCTGTTAAACTTGTCCCCAATTTACAGTCGTCATCGCCTGCCAGAGTGCCAAACTTATCGTCACTCAAAGAAGAAATCGTGACCGGTGTTGTACCGGTATTTATAACTGTATAGGTAAAAGTGACCTCGCCACCGGTTTCAGCAACTTCGGTTGGATCGGCGTCTTTGGTCACTTGAATTTGAACTATAGGTAGATCAAGAGTATCTGTTACTTCCGTACTCTCATTTGAATCTGCTGTAACCGTATTAGAAAAGGCCACTCCAGCGTCAAACTCAGCCTGGGTAACGGTGTGATCGCAACTGTAGACCCAGGTCTCACTCTGGTCCAATTTTGAATCACTATCCGTATCACCAGAACCATAAACAGGCGTTGCATCACACTTAGGATCAGTGACCACAATACCAGACAGAGGAATATTGCCCGGATTGGTAAGGGTAAATGTGTAAGGAACCACCTGGCCAACAGTTTTGATAGCTGTGGTTGTGGAAGTTTTTTCTACATGAAGCGAAGGATTGGATGGAATCGTTTGAGTATAGTCATCCGTCGAATTTACTATTGTTTCTGCCGGGGAAGTTCCCGATACAGAAGCAGTATTGGTGAACGATCCAGCTTCAATATCTTGTTGAGTAAGAGTATATGAACCACTAAAAGTGCTACTATCACTCTCACCTGGGGCAAGCGATGAGATTGGACCACCAATTACAGTAATCAGCGGGTCAGAAAGAGTGATTCCACTCAGGGTCACATCGCCGGTATTTTTTACTGTAAAAGTGTAGTTGATCTTGTCACCGGGGTTTGCTTCTCCATCTGGAGAAACAACGCTAAGATCCAGGCTCCCTGTTTTAAGAAGTGAAATGGACGGTGCAGCAGTGATCACCAGAGTATCAGTTGCCGGGTCTGAGTTGGTAGCTCCTTCAGAGCTCGTAAGAGAATTGGCCTCAATTGTATTTTTGTAATTTCCCGGAATAATGCCTGTAACTGGAACCACGATCTTACAGCTTGAGCTTCCGCCCAGAACACCGTTCTGCAATTGAATAGTATCAGATCCAGCAGCAGCCGTTAGAATGGCGCCAGTTCCGCAACTGGTTGTAGATGCAGGTGTTGTGGCGATAGTGGTTCCCGCAGGCAAATTATCGACCAACCCAAGCCCGGTTAACCCGGTCGATGCAGTATTCTGAATGGTAATTGTCAGGATCGAATAATTACCAGGTTCCCCAACCATCGGATTCGGTGAGAAAAATTTACTGACCCCAACACCGGGTAGATTCGTAAGAGATGCAGAAGCCGCCTGTGCGTTTGTCGCTCCGTTGAAGGTCGTAACAGCGCCAGCCGGGATGGTATTCGTTAAATTGCCATTTGCGGTCATGGTGGCGTTTAAGGTTAAGGTACAAGAACCAGATGCAGCCAGGTACCCACCATTATAAGCAAAGGAGGCCTCCCCTGGGTTCCCTGTGATCGTCCCACCACAGGTACCCGTATTGAAATTTTTCGGGTTGGCTATGATCATCCCGGTGGGCATTGTGTCAGTGAAAGAAATGTTTGTAAGGGGTGCAGTGTTATCGTTCTTAATATTGATACTGAGAGTAGAAGCCGAACCTCCATAAACGGAAGTTGGTTGAAAACCTTTATTGATCGTTAATGTAAGTGTGTTAATGGTCAGGGTAGCCTGAGCCTGAGCAGCAGGACTGATGGATGCTCCACTTGTTGAGCCTAAATTACCCGTCACATTGGTTACGGGAATGGTATTTACCCTGGTACCGTTGGAACCGATCCCTTTTACATTAACAACGATCGTGCATTTCCCATCTACTACGCCATCACTGGCGGGAATTGTGCCGCCTGTTAAGTGAACAGAGGTAGTGGTTGTACTGACGGTGCCACTGCCACAATCTGTTGTGGCATTAGATGGGGTGGCCACCTGTAAGTTAGCCGGGAATGAATCAAGTAATGTGGCATTATAGATCGGTTGAGTCACAGTATTATTCAATGTGATTGTAAGTTGTGACAATCCATTGGTATTGATATTGCTGGGATAAAATGCCTTTGACATGGTAAGGCCAGATACGACCAAAGTAGATGAAAAGCTATTTGCTGAAATCGTTCTGCCTTCAACGTTGGTGATATCTGCCTTATAAATTGTATTTACATAAGTCCCGGTTGCAGAAGCAGTCACATAAACATCGATCTGACATTGAGCCCCAGCAGCGATTGAACCGCCACTCCATGAGATCACACTAGTGCCAGTAACAGCACTCAGCGTACCTCCAGAACAATTGGCTGACTTACTTGCAGCGGTCGAGTTAGTGATCAACATACCTGTTGGTAAAGTATCGGTCACAGAAAAATTCGTCAAACTGGTATCGGCGGGTGCCGTTAAAAGAATTCTTAGCCGTACATTTGTGTTTGGAGTGACAGGCGACGCAGAGAATGACTTAGAAGCTGTGACCGGAATTGCGCTGTTTGATACAGAGGTTGTGGCGCTAAAACTTTGTAAATTACTTACCGTCACACCCGAATTATTGGTAGCTGTAACTCCGCCCGCTGAAATAGTATTTGTATAACTACCTGTAGTGCTGGTTGTTATCTGGAAAGTGACCGTACAAATTCCAGGGGTCGAAGGTGAATTTGAAGAAGCTGGAATCGTCGCCCCGGAGAGAGTAACCCAGGTACGCCCATTCATTGCGCCAGAAGCATATACTCCTGTAGTTAGCACACCGCCTGTGCAGGTGGTGGTGGGGGTTCCACTCACAGTTAAGTTGGCGGGCAAGTTATCTGTAAATGTCGCATTTGAAAATGGGTTTTTTGTATAGTTTCGCAGGGTGATGGTAACCGTGGCCAGATTTCCCGCTGTAATACTGGTGGGCATTGATTTTGCTCCACCCAGCCCATTTGCAATGGATAATGATGCCGAAACGGTGGCAGGGTTAGTCACACCCTGATCAGTGGTTAGAGTGCCGCTTGCGATCGAATTGGTCAAACTGGTTGTAGCGGAGGAACTTGAGCCAAAAGTGGGTGAAGTCGTTACATAAAATACAAGTGTACATGTACTGGGAGTTCCAATGGTTGTGGCATGCGGAATGGTGGCATTGGAAAGTGTGATTGTGTTTGGCGTGGAAACATTATCATATGTCACACTACCATTCGTACAGGTGGTCACCGGGGCAGTGGTGGTTGAAAGCAACATGCCGGTCGGCAAATTATCTACCAGGTGTGCTCCTGTGTAGTCAAATCCAGTCGGATTCTGCAGAGTGATCGTAACTTTGCTGGTTTCTCCGGCAGCGATGCTAGTGGGTGAAAATGCTTTGGTAAAGTTCAACGATTGTACTGCCAAAGTAGCTTGAGCAATTGAGTTGGTCACGCCCTGTTTTGTGCTCAATGCCCCGGCTGGAATTGTATTGACATAGGTTCCCTGCTTGGTTGAAGTTACGCGTAGGGTAATTGTACAAGTAGTGCTCTTGGCAATGGTCCCGTTCGATATTATTATCGCATCTGAACCGGCAGTTGAAGTGATGGTGGCGCTACCGCAATTCGATTGGGTCAATGCAGGTGTTGCGGCTATTACCACATTGGTTGGCAGTGTATCGGTTAATGAAACCAATGTGAGCGAATTTGCCGTGTCAGTATTGGCAATGTTAATGGTCAATAAACTGGTCGCACCTGCCCACATTGTTGTTGGGTTAAAAGATTTACTCACCGAAGGAGGGAGGATTTTAGTAACATTTAAAGTGGCACTGGCTGGACTTGAACTGGTTACGCTTCCACCATTTCCATTAGCAGTAAGTTCCCCGGCCGGAATGGTATTAACCAGGTTCCCTGATGTGGTCGATGTTACATCAATTGTCACCGTACAGGTTCCTGGTGTACTCCCAGATAATGCAGGGACGGTTGCATGATCGAGAGCGAGAGTGGTTCCACCTGCGGCGGCAGTGACAACAGCATCAGCGCCACAATTTGTGGTGGAGTAATTCAACGGTGATGCAATGGTGATACCGCTCTGCACTCCCGCCAGATCATCTACCCAACTCGCCTCTGATAAAGCAAATGCATTTGAATTGTATATACTTACCTGTAACTTAGATATTTCACCAGGAAGAATATTGATCGGTGAAAACGATTTATTGATTTCTGCATAATAAGTAAGTGTTTGGGCTTTTACAAGTTGAACTGTTGAGCCCAACCATGCTGTTAATGCAATACCCAAAATTAATATGCCATGAAGGCAATAAGAAAAAACTGTCGTTCTCTTTTGGTTAATTGAAATCATTTTCCCGTCCTGTAAATTGGTCCTGTGGGTATAGTAAATAAATTGTCGTTATTTCTCCAAACCACTTAGTAGAAAACTCCACGATATGTGGCCGAAAATTTAACAAGCTCAAGTAATTCCAAAATTCATTGCTTGAGTGGAATCACTCCATGAGCTTTATTATGAATTAAATAAAACGAAACCAGCAGCCAGGCCGGTTTCGCTCTTGCTCCACATTAACTTAGCCTCAATCTTAGATATTGGCAGCGACCAGTTCAGTTAATGTTTCAAAGCATCCAATGGTTGAAAAAAATAATGGAAATCACTATTAGATTTCCATTATATTTTAATTATGCAAATAAAACTAGATTTATTAATATGCCAAGTCACTCCGAATTCAATTTTTTACATACTTTTTAGGTCAAAACCAACATTCTTGATAAAAGAAATGATTTAGAACCCACCAGCAGCCAGCGTAGCCCAATTAAACCAGGGGGCCAGATACACACCCAGGATGACCACACCCAACAGGCAAAAGCCAATGCCAATTGCCCAACCGATAGGCAGTTTAGAATTGTTCCACTCACCTGCGGGTTCATCCAAATACATTACCTTGAGGACGCGCAAGTAATAGTAAAGACCAATGATGGAATTGACGACCCCGACGATGACCAACCAGGCCAGCCCAGCTTTCATGGCTGAACCGAAAACCAGAATTTTGGCAAAGAAGCCGGCGAAGGGAGGAATGCCGCCCAGAGAAAGTAAACCAATCAAAAGCATCAGCGCCATGGCAGGCGATCTTCGATTTAACCCTGCGAAAGCAGAAAAATCGCTTGATCCGGTTTGTTGAACGACTCTGCCAATAACGGCAAACACCAACAGGTTGGTAAGGAGATAAGCCAGCAGATAGTACGCCGCTCCACTGATGCCATCGGAACCGCCTGCGATCACCCCAACCAGAATGTACCCGGCCTGGGCGATAGAAGAATAGGCAATCATGCGTTTGAGGTTCTTTTGTTGAATGGCCACCAGGTTGCCCACGAACATACTGGCAACCGCCATGACCATGAGCAAGATCATCCAAACAGAACCTAATTTGAAACCGACCAACGAGGAGAGAATTCGGATAAGGGCGACAAAGCCGGCAGCTTTGGAGGCAGTCGAAAGGAACCCGGCCACCGAAGAAGGCGCACCTTCATATACATCTGGCGTCCAAAAGTGGAAGGGAACTGCACTGATCTTGAAAGCGAAACCGCCCAACACAAATACAGCAATCACCAACAAGATCGCTTTTGGAGCTGCTGCCAGTTTCATGGTCACATCACTGGCATAAAGCTGAGTGGTGCCAATGGTACCGTACAACAGGCTGAGACCATAGATCATAAAGGCAGAAGACATGGCGCCAAAGAGAAAATACTTGATGCCCGCCTCTACAGAACCTTCAAACCTTAGTTTTGATCCAGCCAACACATATAAAGGAATAGAGGTGATCTCCACGGAAAGGAAGAGCATGATCAGGTCTGCAGAAGCAGAAAGAAGGGTCATCCCCAGGGTACTGGTCACCAGCAAGAAGTAATATTCTGAACGCACGCTCAGGCACTCATCCGTTTTCACGAAGAGCGCAGTCAGTGCAGCTGCGGCCAGGAAGAGCAGCCGGAATAGGTAGGCGGCGCTGTCTTCACGCAGCATGCCGCCCCAGAGCAAGCTTGCCCGGGTGGGAATGGGGTAGAAAATGATGGTGGCCGCCAGAATACCCGTCAGACCAATGGCAGTGACCCAGCCCAAATTATTCTGCACCTTATCGCTTCGAACCAGCCCAAGAGCCAGAATAACGAACGAAAAAAGTGCCAGTCCTACTTCAGGCAGAATGGAAAGGAATGTTGTGTTCATCAGGCGCCTCCTCCTACCAGCAGCAGGATATGGTCAATTCCGGGTTGCAATACAGAGGTCATCAAAGA
>CAZWKK010000032.1:0-6061 GCA_964634855.1 uncultured Anaerolinea sp. | reverse complement strand
ACAAAACCAGAGAATCCGGGCATACCCATCGAAACAAGGCCACCTACAACAAAACCTAACATGGCCATGGGCATGAATTTGACCAAACCACCCAACTCTGCGATATCGCGAGTATGCGTGCGATCATAGACCATGCCAACGATGGCAAAGAAGAGAGCCGTCATCAGACCGTGTGAGAACATCTGCATTCCTGCCCCCATCAGCCCTTGCGGCGTCAGCGAGGCGATGCCGATAAAGACAAGACCCATGTGCGAGACAGAAGAAAAGCCGATGACGTATTTGAAGTCTTTCTGGATCATGGCAATGAAAGCGCCGTACACCACATTGATGGTAGCCAGCACCAGGATCAGCGGTGCCCAGGTGCGCATACCATCCGGCATCAACTCAACACCTACACGCAAAGCTGCGAAGACACCCACCTTCATCTCTACACCAGCCAGAATCATGGAGACTGCGGTCGGAGCAGCTACGTGGCCATCTGGTGCCCAGGAATGGAACGGGAACAAGCCCCCCAGTACGCCAAAACCCACAAAGACGAAGAGGAACCACAGCCGCTGAAATTCAGGACTAAAGCCTGCCTGCTCCAACGCCAAGAGATCAAAAGTGTGCAGTCCACTGGCAAAGTACATGGCCAATACCCCAACCAGAGCAACCATGGATCCCACAAACAAATAAAGGGTCAACTTCATGGCGCCATATTCGCGGGCCTTTGGCGAACCCCACATGAGGATCATCAGATACTTGGGGAAAACGGCCAATTCAAAGAAAAAGAACAACTGAAACAGATCCAGAGAGGCAAACACACCAAAGACACTGCCCGCCAGGAACATGAAGAAGGCAAAAAACTCACGAACCCGATCCGTAATCTTCCAGGAGATCATCACGCCGCTAAAAACCACAAAGCCAGCCATCAGCTCCAGGGCGACACTCAGTCCATCCACACCAGCATGATAGGAGATGCCCCAGGCTGGTAACCAGCTTAATTGTTCTTGAAACTGGTACCCGCCCAAGGCCTTATTGTATGCAAAGAATAAAAACAAGGTCAGAAGCAAGGTGATCGCAGAGGCAACCAACGCAAGTGCACGGATGAGAGCTGCTTTCTTTTCAGGCAGCAGAAAAAAGGCCACACCCATCAGGATTGGCAAAAAGGTTAGAATGCTCAAGAGTGGGATTTGCATCGTTCTCCTTTTAGAACCAGGCGCTGATGGCCTGATTGATCAAATTCATTATCCAGGACGGCCAGATACCCGTCACCAGCACCAAAACCATCAAAGGCGCTGCCACCAGGATCTCACGCAGATTGATCTCTCTCAAGTGCCCTGCCCATTCTTCATTCAACGGGCCGTGCAAGACCATTTTGAGAGCTTTGAGGATATATACACCGGTGAAGAACAGCCCGATCAGGCTGACGGCTGTGACCGCCATGAAAATGGGCCAGGATCCCCTCACCACCATGAACTCAGAGACAAAACCGCCCATCCCGGGCAAACCAAGTGACGCCATGGACATGAAGATGAGCAGAGAGCCGTAGACAGGCAACAAGGCGTAAAGCCCGCCAAAGCGACTGAGGTCACGGGTATGGGCGCGCTCGTAGAGTACGCCTACCAGGAAGAACATACCAGCAGCGCTGAGGCCGTGATTGAACATTTGCAGCACTGCACCATCAAGCGCGATGATGCCGCTCTGACGAATGGCAGGGTCACTGCTGCCTAAAGCCCAGGCTGCGGCTGCGATACCCAAGATGACAAAGCCCATGTGGTTGATTGAGGAATACGCCACCAGCCGTTTGAAGTCTTTTTGCCCTGCCGCTGCCAGGCCACCAAAAACGATGCTTGCGCCAGCCAGAACGGCCAGCCAGATGGCATAATGGGCACTTTCTGTTGGGAACAAAGGCAATACCAGCCGAATAAAGCCGTATGCGCCTAACTTCAGCATCACACCTGCCAGGATCATGGAGCCGGCAGTTGGAGCTTCGGTATGGGCGTCAGGCAGCCAGGTGTGGAAGGGCCATACTGGTACTTTGATGGCGAAGGCGATGACAAAAGCCCAGAACGCAATGGCTTTGACGGTTTCCATTGGCAGACCGAACATTGTCCCGCCACTTAACGCAGGCCAAAGTGCAAATAATTGCACAAGGTCAAAGGTGCCGGTCACTGTACCGATCATCTGAATGGCCAATAACAACCCCAGCGAGCCACCCATGGTGAAGAGGATGAATTTCAATGAAGCATAATTGCGCCGTTCACCGCCCCATTGAGCGATGAGGAAGTACATCGGCACCAACCCGATCTCCCAGAAAAGGAAGAAGAGGATCAGGTCCAAAGACATGAAAACGCCCAGCAATCCCACCTGCAAAAGCAAAAAAAGCACCAGGAAGGTCTTTACCCGTTCTTTAACGCTGAATGCGGTGAGAATAGCCAAAGGTACCAGCAGCACCGTCAATACGATCATAGAAAGGGAGATACCATCCACGCCCAGGTGATAGTTGGAGTGGATCGCCGGGAACCAGGCAGCCATCTCTTCCAGCTTGAAAGCTGCGGCTGGCGCTTGATTAAATACAACCCAGGCGTACACTGTGAGGCCAAGCGGAATGAGGCTCCCAAGCAAGGCCACCCCACGCAGGGCTTTATCTTGCCTGGCCGGGATCAACAATAATACCAGCACCCCGATCAAGGGAGAGAAGAGGATGCACGAGAGGAGATTGGTTTGCAGGATGTTCATAAGTGTCTCTCTGCCTCCTACGCCATGAAGTAATAGATGAGAATCGCCGCAATGACGATGCAGGCAACGGTGATGGCCATATACTGCTGCACGCGCCCGGTCTGAGCTTTACGCAACTCTGCACCCACCTTGCCAGTGCCCTTGGCCAGACCATCTGCAGCAGCGTTGACCACAGGCAGATCAAAGCCAAAACGCAGGCCTTTACCGATCCACATGCCCAGTTTGGCAATGCCGTGCAAGATGCCATCAATGATTGTCTGATCGATCACTTTATAAACCAGGGTCTCAGCCACCCAGTTGGCAGGGCGAATGAAGAGGACCTGGTACATTTCATCTACATAATATTTGTTCTGGAAGAGGGTAAACACCGGACCCAGAGCTGATCGCATCGGGTCACGTGCTTCTGCCTTCTTCACCTTGCGGTAAACCAGCCAACCCAGAGTGAGTCCGCCCAATGAAACCACCAAGGAGGTAAACAAAGGAACCAGACTGTGCCCCTCGGCTTCTTCAAAATGAATCATACTGCCAAGAAAATGTTGGAACCAGGCAGAAGACAATTGCCCCAGCCCGGGGAAAGCCTGCGGAATGCCCACCCAACCAGCCGTGATAGCAAAGAAAGCCAGCACAGCCAACGGCAAAGTCATCACCGGTTTTGATTCATGGGCGTGAGCAGCAGATTCGCTGCGCGGTTCGCCCAGAAATACCAGTGTGATCTGTCTGGCAGTGTAGAAGGCGGTCAGCAAAGCGGCCACAGCCAGGGTGATGAATACCACCAGGTGACCGCCGTTGAAGGCGCCTGAGAGGATCTCATCTTTTGACCAGAAGCCTGCCGTGATGAGCGGAAAACCAGAAAGGGCCAGACCGCCAGCCACAAACGTCCAGAAGGTCAGCGGCATCTTATTGCGCAAGCCGCCCATAAAGCGCATGTCCTGCGGGTCGATCTCTTCGCCACTGTGCATCTTGCCGTGCTCCATGCCGTGGATCACCGAGCCAGATCCCAGGAAGAGCAGCGCTTTAAAGAATGCATGCGTGAGCAAATGGAAAGCCGCTGCCACATACGCCCCCACCCCCAGAGCAGCGATCATATAACCCAATTGGGAAATAGTGGAATAGGCCAACACACGTTTGACGTCATTCTGCGCCATGGCGATGGTTGCGGCGAATAGCGCTGTAAAAGCGCCAATGACCGCCATGGTCATCATGGTGGGATTCAAAGCCATCCCCGGCTCCCAACCGGCAGAAATGAGTGGGAAGAAGCGGATCACCAGATAAACACCTGCAGAGACCATTGTGGCCGCATGGATCATGGCCGAGACAGGCGTGGGGCCTTCCATGGCATCTGGCAGCCATACATGCAGCGGGAACTGGGCAGATTTGCCCACGGTTCCCATAAAGAGCAGCATACCGATCAACCCAGCCCAGGAAAGACCTAGAACAGGAGAAACCGTGGAGGAAAGAACAGCCAGAGCTTCCGGATTGTTGAGTGTGGCTTGAAAACTCAGTGAGCCAGTGGTGGTGTATAAAATGGCCAAGCCCAACAACATGAACATGTCGCCGATGCGGGTGGTGAGGAAAGCCTTGACCGCAGCCTTACGGGCTGAATCTTTGCCGTACCAGAAACCGATGAGCAAATAAGAACACAAGCCCATGATCTCCCATCCGGTGTAAAGCATGAGCAGATTATCGCTTACCACCAGTAAATACATGGCGAAAGCAAACAGGCTGATGAGTGCAAAGAAGCGGGCATACATGGGTTCAATCGAAGCCACGTGCTCCACTTTGCCGTGCTCATTCAGCTCTGCGCCTTCAGGGGGCAGACCCGGACGGTCATGCTTGCCTTTGGGAGCGCCAAAGTTGTGGTAGCCGATGCTATAGATGAAGATCATGAGCACCGTCCAGGCTACGAAGAAGAGCATCACAGCGGTGAGGGGATCAACCTGCACGCCCAATTTGAGCCAGGTCTCCCCCAACGGTAGCCAGTTGATGGCACTGCCCATGGGGTTGACCGCCAATTTCTCAGCTGTCAGTGCCTTGATGAAAATCACCATGCTGCCAACAAAAGACAGCCCGGCACCTAAAAGGGCAATCGTATGGCTCGTCCGATTAGACCGGTTGGTGAAGAGCACAACGAAAATAAACGCCAGCAAGGGCGGAACAGGGAGCAACCAGATCAGGAGGTTAAGTGTCGATTCAGGCATGTCGCTCTTAGCCTTTCAGATGATTCATTTCATTGGCTTCAACGGTCTTGCGGCGTCGGTAGGCAGAGATGATCAATGCCAGGCCTACAGCGGTCTCCGCTGCAGCTACCACAAAGACCACGATGACAAAGACCATCCCGCGCAAGCCACCTTCGGCGGCGAACAAATATCGCCAGAATGCCAGCAAGTTAATGTTGGCCGAGTTGAGCATCAGCTCTACGCCCATCAGCATACCCACTGCATTTTTACGGGTGACCACACCAAATAAGCCAATAAAAAACAAGATAGCAGAAAAAATCAGGAACCAGGAAAGTGGGATCATCTCTACTTCTCCTTTCGTTCCATGGCAGTGTAAATGGCACCGACTAGGGCAGCCAATAAGAGAATAGAAGTAGCTTCAAACGGGATGACAAACTCTTTCGGATCAACCAGCGCAAGCCCAAGGCGAGAAAGATCATGATATTCCAAAGAAAGGGTGGGCGCAGTTAATTGGCCAACGGGCCAGGTAAAGATTGCCAAGATCACGCCAGCCAGTCCCAAAACAATGAAGATGAGCACAGGGACCCAACCAGGATTTGTCTGGCTGCCTTCATCCGTCATGGATGTACGGGTGAGCATAATGGAGAATAAGATCAATATGGCGATGGCACCAACATAGACCAGGACTTGAACAATGGCAAAGAAACCAGCTTCAAGCAGCACATAGGCAGCGCCAATCGCCAACAGACTGAGGATCAACCAGAGCACGGCGTGCATCATCCGGTGCACGGTCACGGTCATCACCGCCGCAAATAAACTGACAGCTGCAATTACCAAAAAAAGGATGTGCTGAATGGTCATGCCTGCGCACTCCCTTCTTCATTGGTTTCAATTTTTTCGGGTCGGGCTACCGGGAGAGGTTTGGCAACCACAATTCGTTCTTTAACATGTTTGCTTTCCACCAAATTCAAAACACGATCTGTGATGAGCCAAAGCACTACATTAATTGCCAGCATGATACCCACACGCAGCAGCAAGGGCGATTCTGGCACCATTTTGGCAGCCAAAGCCATCACAACCAGATTGATGAGGGAAAGTGGGGTGAGGAACTTCCAGTTGACGTCCATCATCTGATCAATACGCAAACGTGGAATGCTGAAGCG
>CAZWKK010000031.1:8003-12665 GCA_964634855.1 uncultured Anaerolinea sp. | reverse complement strand
AAAGGCGAAACTGCCCACGCCGAAGCTCAGGCAGCCGAAAAAGCCAGCCGCATTTTGGGTGGTCGATTAAAACACATCACTGCCCTCACCCTGCCAGGCGTGGTGGAAGAACGCTTCCTTGTTGTATACGATAAAGTTGCCGCCACCCCGCCTCAATACCCCCGGCGAGTGGGAATCCCCACAAAAAATCCGCTATAGCTGTCCTGCGTCCAACTGATTCACGTTGCCCTGTGCCACCTGCCAGCGCTCGCATTGCTCGTGAAAGCCGTGCGGGAACAGGTTCATATCGGTGGTGGTAAGCAGCGCCTGCTCGGTGTGATCCAGATAGTCCAACAGATACGCCCGCCGATCTGTATCCAGTTCAGCCAGGATCTCATCCATCAACAATACCGGCCATTCGCCGGTTTTTTGTTTATACCAGTCCACCTCTGCCAGCTTCATAGACAAAATGGCAGTGCGGATCTGGCCGCGTGAGCCGAAATCCGTCAGGTCAACGCCATTACACAGTACCCGCAGCTCATCACGGTGCGGCCCGATGGTGGTTACGCCACGAGCGATCTCTTCACGGCGGGCATCTGTCAGTTTGGCGGCGAACCCTTGTTGTAACTGTGCCAGACTATAGCCGGTGCGTTGTGCCGAGGTCTGCATGGGCAGGGCAAATTGCCCTTCCGGTTTTTGCACCGGGTCGTAAGAAGGCTGATAGACGAGGCGGATGACCTCTTTGGAGCCGGACAGGCGTTCATGAATTCGCATGGCCAGTTGTTCCAATTCCTGGATGGCGGCAATGCGCGCCTGCATGATGGCTGCTCCCTTGGAGGTAAGCACGTGATCCCAAAACTCCAACTGGTCCATATCGCCGCCACGCTCGTTAAGCTGTTTGAGCAGCGCGTTTCTTTGTGTCAGTGCCTGGTTGTAATCAGCCAGCACCTGGGTAAACCCCGGGGTAGATTGCCCGCAGGCCAGGTTCAGGTAACGGCGGCGTTCATCAGGTCCACCTTCAATGATGCGCGTCATCTGCGGCAGGAAGATCACCGCGCTAAAATGACCCACCAATTGGTTGGGTTGGGTCTTTACCCCATCCAGCAGAACTTCCTTGCGCGAGCGCAGGCCGTTCAAACCGCTGGCTTCCTGAATGATGCGTACTTCCAGGCGATGCTGCTTCTCTCCCCTCTGGTAAGCAGCCACCAGTCTGGCAACAGCCAAAGCTTCCTGCCCGGCATTAAAGTTGATAAGCTGACGGTCATTCTGGGCATGAAATGAGGTGAAAGTAGCCAGGTAGTAGATGGCTTCTAATAAGGAGGTTTTTCCCTGGGCATTGGCGCCGACCAACAAAAGAATCCGCCGTGGAACATCCATATCCAGGCGGGAAAAAAGGCGAAAATTGGTCAGCGACAAATGGGTTAATCGCATAAATTAGTCGGCTGGGACTTCATCCTCATCACGGGGTTGCCACACTTTGTCGGTGCGGTCGGTGAACAAAATACCATCCAGATGGTCGATCTCATGTTGGAAGATACGCGCAATCCAATCTTCGGCTTTGATCTTCACTGGCTTGCCATGGCGGTTCAAACCCTTGACCTCGATCTTGACATGGCGATCCACCTCACCGATCAGATCAGGCACAGAAAGACACCCTTCCAGCCCGCTCACCATCTCATCTGATTTGTAAACGATCTCCGGGTTGGCCACCACAAACAATTTCTTGGGCACGGTCTCATCGTCATCATCGCCGTATTCTACAACAATGAGGCGCTCCGAGAGGCCCACCTGCGGTGCCGCAAGGCCAACGCCGGGGGCTTCACGCAAGGTTTCGATCATGTTATCTACCAGGGTTTGAAACTCTTTACCGAATTCGGTCACTTTGTGGGCTTTGCGACGCAGCACCGGATCGGGAACATAAACGATTTGCATTACAGACATAATTGGCTACCTCTATTTAAAATCTCGGATTCATTTTACCCGTTTTCTGTCTGATTTTTATCATTTTCTTCAAAAGAATTTTTCTTTTTCATTTTGTCATAGATGGAAATGTAATCGGCGATTCTGCCCTGCTCCATTTTTCGGCTGTGTTCCGCACTCTCGCGGAAACGATTAAAGATCTCGATCTGCACCGCAGATGGATTGTAGACATTATCAAAGGTAAACATCTCGTTGCCGATCTTAATGCCCACAGTGCCAAAGTTCAGTAAAAGGGCGATCAAACCCTTGCGCTCATATTCCACGGTCTGTATGTTCTTTACCGGAGCTGAACGCTTCTCTTCATGTCCGAGCGGTTTACGGTTAACATCCACCAACTGATCGGGTGTGATGATGTAGACGTCGTTGAACCAATCCAAATAACGGTAAAACCACCAGCCCCAACCGATGATCGCACCGACAATGGCAAGCAGATAGACACCAGCCTCATAGAAAGCAAAAACTTCAAAGAGACGCAAGACCACCAATACAACAATGCTGATCAAGAAAAGGGTTGGCAGGAATGTCTTTTTAAGCAGCATCCACCAATGCGTGTGGTAAATGACAGAGCCGTCTTTTTCAATACGCAAATTGAAGAATTTGGCCAACAGGTCAAAGAAATCACCTGAGTAATAGTTAACGGTCACTTGGGCAGCCCTTTGAGTTGGCAATGGCTGGGTAACGCGCTGATCGCTGCTGCGCAGGCGGTTCTGCAGCATCGATTCCATACCCTCTTGCTCTTCGCGGCGCATCTCTTTGCTCATTGTCTTTCTGCGGTATTCCAAAATGGCAAAGATCAGATCAGGATCAGGCAAATTCGGCAAGTTCAGGTTTCCGGTATAGGCACGGGCGGTGACGCTGCCGAAGCCGACCATGCGCCCCAGGAACGAACGCTCCATGCCAGTGGAGAGAACCGCGCTCATGGGTGTCTCCTGGCGGCTGTCAAACATGCCAATGAGCATGCGCTGCATCAATACCCGATCGCGCGTGAGAATGAAGTAGTCATTGCTCCATTCCAGCGCTGACCAGGCGGTGATGAACAAGCCAAAGCCTAGGGCCAAAAATGCCAGCACCAGCCAGAGGATATTGCCAAATCTTGCCACAAAGGAAAGGTACAGCAATGCCGAAAAGCCCGCAACAGCCAGGGATGCCAGCGGAAAGATGCGCAGCCAGAGAATAAAACGCGTCCTACGGGTGAAGATATACACTGTTTCATGCGGCTGCCGCCAGGGCAGATCGATCTTGGTGAGCAATGAATAGGTCTTATAAAAGACCTTGAAGAGTCGCCTTAAGATGGGGGCATTTTCATAAACTTTTACCAAGTCAGAGCGTCTGATCTTGAGCACCATCACCCTGCTTAGGGCTACGGCTTTAGACCGGGAAAACCCAGTCTTTGCAAGGGCGTCTTCACCAAAATGATCGCCAGCTTCCAATTGAGCCAGACATTTTGCTTCTTTTTTGCCAGTGCGGGTGATCTCGACGTGGCCAGAAAGAATGAAGAAGAATGCTTTGGCAGGACCGTCTTGTTCAAAAATTGTGGTTCCTGCTGCAAAACTTTCCCGTTCAATTAACGGAGCAAGGCTGGCCTGTGTTCTGGGGTCAAGGTCGCTAAAAGGGAAAATGCCCTGGATCAGTTGGGCTGCGGATGTATCTGGTTTATCCATAGCTTAAGTATATCCAAACCTGGCAATTCTGTGCCCGCCAACCCTTGCCATTTTCTGCACAGGCAAGACCTCTTTCTTCTGGTAAAATCTCTACAGGCTCACCTGAGCCGGGAGTTTTTATGGTTAAGATCAAAAATTTTTCTTTACTTAGATGGATCTCACTGGCGCTATTCCTTTCAGCCGCCTTATTACTCGTTGTTGAACTGGTCTCCTTCAGCCGTATGCGCTCTGGTTTTGCTCTGGGCACTGAAATTGCCGGCGTCCCTGTGGGTGGGCTGACCCTCGAAGAAGCTTCCAATCGCCTCACTCAGGCGTATTCCGTCCCCATTGAAATGCGTTATGGCAGTTCCGCCATTCAGGCCAAACCAGCGACCCTGGGGTTCCAACTGGACCTCAATGCCATGATCACCGCAGCAGACCAGGAGAGAGCTTCCTCACCATTCTGGATCTCTTACTTTAATTACCTCTTCAATCGTTTACCCTCTTCGCAGACCATTCCGTTGGTAGCCACCATTGACGAGACCAAACTTCGCGATTTCCTTATTAATGAAGTCGCTGCCCGCTATGACCAGACAGCAGAAGCCTACGTGCCCATCCCTGGCAGCGTGAACTTTGAACCAGGCAAGGCAGGCAGTCAGTTAGACGTGGACCAGTCAGTCAAATTGGTCAGCCTGGCCCTGCGCTCCCCTTCTTCCCGGGTGGTCAACCTGGATATCAACAAGCTCAATTCCTCCAAGCCTTCCTTCACCAATCTCAAGATCCTCTTGCAGCAGATCATTGATGTAGATGGCTTTACTGGTTTGGCCGAGATCTATGTGCTTGATCTCTCCAACGGTTCAGAGATGCAAATGGCCTATCAGCAGGGCGAATATTACACCCCTGATATCGCTTTCTCAGCCGAAAGTATTATGAAGATCCCGGTGATGATCAGCTCTTTCCGCCACGCCACCAAACCAGTATCGGCCAGCTTCACCGCTTTGGTTGAAAAGATGATCGAACTCTCTGATAACACCGCCCCTGACACCCTTATGTCTACCCTCAT
>CAZWKK010000031.1:2731-7903 GCA_964634855.1 uncultured Anaerolinea sp. | reverse complement strand
AGATGATCGAACTCTCTGATAACACCGCCCCTGACACCCTTATGTCTACCCTCATTGACCCCAACATTGGGCCGATCGGCGTGACCGAAGACATGCAAGCCCTGGGGCTGAAGAACACCTTTTTGGGTGGCATGTTCTATACCGGTGCCCCCCTCATCACCTCCCCCACCACACCAGCTAATTCACGGACTGATGTGAACACAGACCCTGACCGCTACAGCCAGACCACTCCCGCTGAGATGGGCAGTCTGCTCAGCGATATTTACGAGTGTGCCCAAAATGGCGGCGGCGCGCTGGTGGCAGTCTTCCCGGGCAAAATCACCCAGAACGACTGCAAATCCATGATCACCTATCTCACCCGCAACCACATCGGCGTATTGCTGGAAGCCGGGTTGCCAGAAGGCACGCAGATCGGGCACAAGCACGGCTGGGTGACCGACCCAACCGACGGTCTGATGCATACCATTGGTGATGCCGGTATTGTCTACACCCCGGGCGGCAATTATGTGATGGTAGTCTTCATCCACGATACCAACCAGATCGTGTGGGACAATGCCAACCGGCTCTTTGCCAGTCTTTCACGAGCGGTCTACAACTACTTCAATCTGACCTCCCAATAAATTTCGAAAAGAAAGAGCGCTGTTGCAGATCACAGCGCTCTTTTGATTTATTCCTTATTCCAGATGCTAGTTTTTGAAAATTGCCTGGGCTAACTTGACGGACAGTTCATTTTCCTGAATTCGTGCAGCCGTACAGACCTCTTTTTGAAGATCCAGCAAAAGCGGGTAAGTTTGCTGCATAAGGTGCTCGTCCATTGAATAACGCGTCTTCAAACCTGCGATGCGTTCATCGATCGAGACAATGGTGTTCTTCTCCACCAATTTATCAGCCAGATAAACCAACTTCTCTTCCCAGGTTCTGGGGCAGCGAGCTTCATCCATAATTCCAAAAAGCATATGCCTGGATGCGATCTCAGCCAATTGGTCCTCGCCCCTGGCAGACAACCATTGGCAAGCCGCCAAACCGTGATCCACCTTGCCATCTGTCCATAATTTGGCCAGATCATGCAGCAACCCGCCACGATGGGCCAGAATGGGGTTTACCATAATCCCGTTGCGATTTAACCACAAAGCCATCTGATATGCACAGCCAGCCACCAATTGCACATGGATGAACAGGTTACTGCTGACCTGGTTGGTCTGCAGCCACTGCAGGCAGGTTTTTAAGGAGGGCAGTTCTGGCGCTCGCAGCATCTCAGGAAAAAGCGCCATGTCGTGGATCTGAAGTTCATGCACCGGCATCAGACCCGGACTGGAAGTATTGAGTGGGTTATACCAGGCAGATTTCCATCCTGCACGCCAGGCGCCCAGCACATCTACTGCATTGCTATCGCCGATCATCATATACTCTTCACGTGCACCGCCTAGCTTTGATTCTATGCCCCGATAAAAGGCGGGATCTGGTTTACGTGCGCCAAGCTCGCCGTAAGTAAAAATTTCTGAAAAATACTGGCCCACCTGTACCCGGTCTAAGGCTGCCCGAATCTGCGCTGCATTTGAATCTTGCGCATTGGTGCCGATGACGCAACGGTAATCTTTACTCAATTCCTTTAATGCTTCGCTGATCCCTTTCACCGCTGCTACCTTGGGCCAATCGCTCATCGCCCCCGAATAAGCAGGGAACGTTTCCATCACCGTGTCACCCCTATCAAATACCAAATAACGAGTCAATTCATCGATCCTTCAGGTAATGTTTTATCAAACTGCATGAATCTTGCAGGTTTTTTGAGTTTCAAGTATAGTCAAACAATATCAAAAAGAGTAGTCATAAGGAATTGGATTCACCTATGGAAAACATCTCGCTCAATGAACCTAAAATTTCCTGGCTTGATAAGCCGGTCTTCTCGTTTTGGCCAAAATTCTCCGTCGAACATCTTATCACAGTTATCCTCATACTTTTGACGATCATATCCCGTTTTTATGATGTTGGTCATCGAGATATGGATCACGATGAGGTAAACCATGTGGTACCTTCTTACAGTCTGTATCAGGGCAACGGCTACCAACATGACCCGGTGACTCACGGGCCTATGCAGTTCCACCTCATCGCAGCCTCATACTTTTTATTTGGCGATTCTGACACCTCTTCGCATATCCCCAGCGTGGTCTTTAGCATTGCAACGATCATCTTTGTGATCTTTGCCTTCAAGCGTTACCTGGGGCGAATTGGCGCGCTTTTGGCCGGCCTGTTCTTCATGATCTCTCCCTTTATGCTCTTTTATGGCCGCTACATCCGTAATGAATCTTTTGTTGCATTATTTGGGGTGATAACTATTTTTGCTGTGCTTAAGTATCTGGAAGAAGGCAGACATTCCACCCTTATCCTCTACTCTGTGGTTCTCTCCCTACAATACTGTACTAAAGAGGTTTCGTACATTTATACCGCTTCTATGCTGATCTTTCTGGCCGTGGTGTTCATCTCTGATTCGCTCAAGAAGACCTGGTTCAGTGAGACCAAGAAGAAAACCTTTGCCATAGCCATGATCTTCGCCATTTTACTGGCAGGGATTGCCGTCACCGCCGCCGCCATGGATGCCAAAGCCAGTTCCGCCACCCAGCCTTTTGCCAACGAATTTCTCCAATCTTTGGCGCCCCTTTATCACACGGTATTATTAATGTCTCTCGGCCTGGCAGCCCTCGCTATCGTTCTTTCAATATTCAGCCTGATAACCGGTTTACACTGGGCTGAGGTCAAAAAGATCCGCTCATTTGACTTGCTCGTTCTCACCATCGTTTTGGTGCTTCCCCTGCTCACCGCATTCCCGGTCAAACTGCTGGGCTGGGACCCGCTTGATTATTCTGATGCTGGCCTTATCCACACCTCCATTGTGTTGGGCGTGATGACGCTTCTCTCCATCGCACTAGGCGTACTCTGGAACCCATCCGTTTACCTGGTCAATGTGGGAATTTTCTACGCCATTTTCACCGTTCTTTTCACCACTTTCTTTACCAACGGTCAGGGCTTTTTCACCGGCATGGTGGGGTCTTTGGGATACTGGCTTTCGCAACAGGGGTTTGCCCGCGGCACGCAGCCCTGGTATTACTACCTGTTTCCACAGATCACCATGTATGAATATCTGGGCTTGTTTGGTCTGATCTTAGCTTTCATCTACGCTAACCGCCACAATCTATTCTCCACCTGGCCTGGACTTTCCCCATATGCGCAACACGCCCTACATGAAAGCAAAGCGGAAGAGGCTGTTGAGGATAAAGAGGCTGTTACAGAAACCGTCCTTGAGCAACCAACGGAACCTGTGTCAGAACCCGACCTTGCAGTTGTGAACGACGAAGCTGCACCGCGGAAACTACCCGTCCTGTCATTCCTGGTTTACTGGTCCATCATCAGCCTCATCGCCTACAGTTATGCAGGCGAAAAAATGCCTTGGCTCACAGTGCATATTGCCCTACCCATGCTGCTGGCTGCCGGCTGGGGCGTAGGCTATCTGATCGAGTCCATCCCCTGGAAGAAACTGGCCAATAAAAAGGGCATCCTCGTATTTGCCCTCATCCCCGTTTTTGTGATCGCGATTGCAGAGGCTGTTGGCGCCCTTTTGAGCCCGAATAAGCCTTTCGCCGGGATGGAATTGGCGCAATTACAGACCACGAGCACCTTCCTTTTCTCAGTGTTGGCGGCCATCTTCAGCGGCTGGGGTATTGTAGCCTTGTTGAACAAGTGGGCAGGCAAAGATATTCTGCGTCTGATGCTGGTAACCTTTTTCGGCATCCTCACCGTGCTGACGGCCCGCTCGGCTTATCAGGCCAACTTCATCAATTACGATAATGCCAAAGAGTTCCTCGTCTATGCGCATGGGGCTGCGGGAGCCAAGCAGGTGGCGAAACAGGTGGAAGATATTTCCTTCCGCATGACCGGGGGCAAAGACATCAAAGTAGCCTACATTGGCGATGCCCTCTACCCCTACTGGTGGTATTTCCGCGATTACCCCAATAAACTCTGGCTAAAAGACAACATCACCCGCGACCTGCAAAATTACCCGCTGGTGATCGCGGATGATACTTACCTTTCCCAAACCCAATCGGTGCTGGGTGAAAACTACTACCAGTTTGATTACAAACGCCTTTGGTGGCCTATGCAAGACTACACCAACCTCAACTGGCAGCGTATTTGGGATGCGGTGAAGAACCCGCAGATGATCGAGGCACTTTTTAACATCTGGTACAACAAAGATTACACCCTGTACGCCTCGTTGACTAACAGCTCCACCTTAACCGTCGAAACCTGGCAGCCCTCTGCCAGTATTCACTTCTTCATCAAGAAGGACATCGTAGCTTCCATCTGGAATTACGGCTCATTGCCCACCACAGCCGTTACTGCCCCCAGTGATCCGTATGCTGAGAAATTGGTCAGCCTCACACCCGATCAGTTCATCGGTCAGGTGGGCGTTGATGCAGGTCAATTCACCACCCCACGCAGCATGGCCATCGCGCCTGATGGCAGTATCTACGTGGCTGATTCTGGCAATAACCGCATTGAGCACTTCAAAGCCGATGGCACCTTCATCAACATGTGGGGCAGCCTGGGTGACGTGAGTTCTGGCGCTGCGCCTGGTGGCACTTTCAAAGAACCTTGGGGTATTGCAGTTGGCCCCGATGGATCTGTCTATGTAGCAGACACCTGGAACTTCCGCATTCAAAAGTTCAGCGCTGATGGCGAGTTCATCACCATGTGGGGTGTGGCCGGTCAAGCCGAAACACCTGATGCCTTCTGGGGCCCACGTGGGCTTGCCGTGGACAAGAACGGCCATGTGTATGTGACGGATACCGGCAACAAACGGGTGGTTGTCTTTGATGGCAACGGTAATTTTATCGCTCAGTTTGGTTCAGCCGGTGTTGGCGACGGTCAGTTTGATGAGCCAGTTGGTCTGGCCGTGGATACAGATGGATCGGTCTACGTGGCCGATACCTGGAACATGCGAATTCAGGTCTTCATCCCCAATGAAACTGGAACAGAATTCACCTTCTCTCGCAGTTGGAATGTTGATTCCTGGGAGAGCCAGTCTACCGATAACAAACCCTTCCTGGCCGTAGACAGCCAGGGCAACGTTTTTGCCGCTGACCCAGACAAGTTCCGTGTCCTTGAGTTCAACTCGGAGGG
>CAZWKK010000031.1:0-2631 GCA_964634855.1 uncultured Anaerolinea sp. | reverse complement strand
TGGCTGCCAGCGATGGCACAGTCCTCTACCAGTGGAACGAAGGTGCCCTGCTTTGGGTAGCCAGTGGCGAGCAACCCACCACCGCCCAATAGCCTGATCCTTTTTAATAAAAAAAGACCTTCTCGTTTGAAATCGAGAAGGTCTTTATGTTTACCAAGATCTATTAATCACGTTTGCGATCGTCTACCAGAAAACGGCTCAGGAAGAAGCTGACCACGCTGACAATGAGGGCACCGAGGAAAGCGTAGAGGAATTGACTTTCCGGAATGGTAAAGCCAAATTGGAAGGCCTGCCCAATACCACCGGCAATGAGGAACAGGATGGTATTGATGACCAACGTTCCCAACCCCAGGGTGAGGATCAGCAACGGGCAACTGGCCACCACCAGGATGGGTTTGATAAGCGCATTGACCAGGCCAAAGATCAGGCCTAACACCAGGTAAGCGTACCACTGGTTGTTCTGCATGATGATATGCCCTGCCAGCAACTGAACCGCAACAAATAAGGAGACTGCGTTAATGATGACACGCATTAAGAATTTTCCCATGATCATTATCCTTTCAAGAAAGTATACGCAAAAAGGCACTTTTAGTTGTACAACCCCGCCTCTGGGGTTTGGGTTCAATTACGCTGAATGCTGATCTTTTTCTCCATCCAGATCAGGGTGTTCAAAGCTTTCATGCCGCTCTGCATGAATGCCTCTTCTGCCCGATGCGCCGGGTAATTGACGACGATCTTTTGCGGCCGTCTGACCCGATGCAGGATAAAAGGCATCACAGAACGGATGGTCGCCTCTTCATACGCCAGCGAACTGGAGATCCACAAATAATCTTGAAAGGGGTTCACCCCTTCCAATGTGGCAGCGCCGATAAGCGTATCCTGTTGGAAAATAGACCAAAACTGAACGGTCTGGGCATCCAACCAACGGAGAAATCCATTTAACAGGCCAGGCTCATGATTCTTTGCCTGAAAAGGCAGGAACCAGGAGACTGTTTCTGGATAAATGGTTTCCAGCCAAAGACGTTCTTGCGGCCAATCTTCTGCTATCCGCCGCCGAATATGGATGCCTTCTGCCAGGTTGACTTTGGGGCGAACCTTGCCGTTCCATATCCAGGTGGTGCGCCGGTTGATCTCAGAGAAGCCGAGACTCTCATAGATATGGATCGCAGAGGGGTTATCCTCGCGCACCTGCAGGATCACCGAGTTGCCATCATGGTCTTTGATATGCTGAATGGCTCGCTCAGTAAGATGCCGGCCGATGCCCCGCCCGCGGTGATCTGGGTGCACCGCAACATTTGCAATGAAATACAACGGCTGGTTGCGCTTGTTGGTGTAGATAAGGGTAATGTTGCCAATGATCTTACCCTCTTCCTCCCAAACATAACCATGGAAGGGAATTTGTGAAGTCTCGGGCGTAGTAGCATCTAAATATAGCGAATTTTCGTCTCGGGCAGAACTGCGCACATGGCGCAGGTAAGCCCGACCTTCAGCGTCCATATGGTCAGCAAAACATAGCTCAACCAGGTCCGCCACGGGAAAAAGGTCTTTGCGTAATTGGATAAGCCGTATGTGGGGATCAAAAGAAATGGATTCTGAGATCATAAAACCGATTTTACACCCTCCTGCCAATTTGGTCTCGTATAAACAGACGCATCTGCCAATTATCCTTTCTGCGAACAATAGCATCTCGCAGTTTTGCTTGTCGGATTATTTGACACCCCTACCTCAAAAAGATAAAATGACAAAATGACTATTACACTGCTCACCAACATCAAAACTTTTAACGACCAGCAAGAGCTGGCTTACACCAACATCGGCATTCAAGACGGCAAGATCGTTTTCATTGGCAAAGAACCCCCTCAAGGGTTTGTGGCAGATGAGGTCCTAGACGGCCATTCTTTTGCCGCCTTACCCGGATACATTGACCTGCATACCCACGGCGCCCTCGGCCATGAAATGATCGGCATCACCGCTGATGCCTTGCAGGAAGTAACGCAATTTTACGCCAGCCACGGTGTGACTGGTTTTTTGGCCACCCCCTGGACAGCTCCGCGCGAAGAGATCAGCAAAGCCATTGAAGTAACCAAAGAGCTAATGGGCCACGAAAAAGGCGCTAAAATTCTTGGCATACACCTGGAAGGTCCTTTCCTCAATGTGGCGGTTTGCGGCGCACAAGACAAGAACCTCATCCGCACCGCCGACCATGATGAAGCCATGGAATACCTCAATTCAGGGCTGGTCAAGCTCATCGCCCTGGCGCCCGAATTCCCAGAAAATCAGTGGCTTATCGAAGAATGCGCCAAACGCGGCATCACCGTGGCGGCAGGGCATACCAACGCCACCTACGCAGAGATCAAGCAATCTGTGGGGATGGGCGTGCGCCAGGTGACCCACTGTTTCAACGCCATGCGCCCGCTCAATCACCGCGAACCAGGTGTGGTGGGCGCTGCCTTTGATCTGGAAAAGATCAAATGCGAGCTGATCGCCGATAACATCCACATCAACCCGGTGGTGATGCGCATCCTTTACAAGATCAAAGGACCTGAGGGTGTTATCCTTATCACCGATTCCATCAGTGCCACCGGCATGCCAGATGGCAACTACACCTTTGAGGGCATGCCCGTCACCGTG
>CAZWKK010000030.1:0-12800 GCA_964634855.1 uncultured Anaerolinea sp. | reverse complement strand
CTGGCCGATTGGCCAGACAGTCAGTTCCATCCTTGGCGGCGAGAGTCGATCAAGAAGATCAACGCGCTGAAGAATACCCACGTGGGCGAACGGTGCTTCATCATTGGTAATGGCCCCAGCCTCAAGAACACTGACCTGAGCCAGCTGAGGAACGAGTTCACCATTGGTATGAACCGTTTTTACATGGCCTTCAACGATCTGGGCTTTACATCCTCTGTGCTGCTCACCGTCAACGACCTAGTCATTGAGCAATGTGCTGAAGATTTGCGAAACCTCACCATCCCCACCTTTGTGGCCTGGCGCGGACGCAAGTGGATCCAACCCGCTGAAAATTTGAGCTACCTGTACACCTCTTACGACCTGCCGCGCTTTAACGGCAATGCCGCCGGCCGTCTATGGGAAGGTGCCACGGTCACCTTTGTGGCTATGCAATTGGCTTATTTCATGGGCTTTAAAACGGTTTATCTCATCGGGGTGGATCATAGTTTTGCCACCCAGGGCAAGCCCAATACCACCATCACCTCAGAAGGGGATGACCCCAATCACTTTAATCCTGGCTACTTTGGTAAAGGCTTTCGCTGGCAGTTACCCGATCTGGAAACCTCCGAGATGGCCTACACGATGGCGCGCACTGCCTACCAAAAAGCCGGCCGCGAGATCATCGACGCCACCGTGGGTGGCAAGTTGACCATCTTCCCCAAAGTGGATTACGAGAGTTTGTTTAAATGACGGATTGGCCTTTAGTTTCGATCGTGACCCCCAGTTACAACCAGGCTGCTTTTTTGGAGCAGACCCTGCGTTCTGTGCTGGAGCAAGACTACCCGGCCATTGAGTACCTGGTGGCCGATGGTGGTTCTACAGATGGCAGCGTGGACATCCTTAAACGCTACGCTAGTAAACTTGCCTGGTGGGTCTCAGAAAAAGATCACGGCCAGGCGGAAGCCATCAATAAGGGGTTCGCCCGTGCCAAAGGCAAATATATTGCCTGGGTCAATTCTGACGATTACTACGAGCCAGGCGCCATCAAAGCTGCGGTGGAAGTGCTGGAAGCCAACCCGCATCTGGGTATGGTCTTCGGCGATGTCCAGGTGGTGGATAAAGACGGCCGCGTGCTGAACAACCTGCACTATGGCAACTGGGGACTGAACGAGCTGATGACCTTCCATATCATCGGCCAACCTTCTGTGTTCATGCGCCGGGAAGTGCTGGAAAAAGCTGGTTACTTAGACCTTTCTTACCACTTCATGCTTGACCACCAGTTGTGGCTGCGTATGGGGCTGCGAGCCCCCATGCAATACATCCCCCGTCTGATGGCCGGCGCCCATTACCACGAAGACTGCAAGAACTTGCAGCAGGCCGCCGAGTTTGGCAAAGAAGCCTACCGCATCGCAGATTGGATGAAAACGGCACCTGAGTTTACGGATCGTATGGCCTTGTTGGCCCCATCCGTGATGGCCGGCGCCGAACGCATCAACGCCTTCTATTTGTTGGACGCCAAAGAATACTCCCGTTCCTTCCGCTCTTACTGGCGCGGATTGTTGCTGGCTCCGGGCCTGATCTTGCCTGAGTGGTACCGTATGGCCTTTGCTTTGTTTGCCCCGTTGGGCCTGGAAAAGCTGCGCGAAAAACGGATCGCAGCCCGGGCACAACGTTTGAACGCCTGATCAAGAAATTCTGGTGGTTATGGACCTGCAAACCCAAAACGATAATTTGTTCCTTTTCAAAAACACCCGCCTGTTGCGAATTGCGCTGGTGGCGATTATTTTGTTGCTTGGGTTGGGCGTCCGCCTGTTGGATCTTTCAGATCCACCCCTCGATTTTGCTGCCACCCGTCAATTGCACTCGCTGATCTTGGCGCGCGGCTATTACTACGCCATGGACGTGCCCTCCGTGCAGGCCTTACCGGCTGACCAACGTGCTTTTGGCATCAAGGCCGCCCAGGCGGAGCTGACGGTGGAACCGCCGCTTATGGAGCACCTCACCGCCTGGGCGTATGCCCTGTTTGGCCAGGAAAACTTTGAGATTCCACGTGTTTTTTCTGCCCTCTTCTGGGTTTTGGGAGGGCTTCCGCTTTATTTGCTGGTCAAAAAGTATCTGCCCATCAACGGCGCCATGGCAGCTCTGATCTTCTACGAGTTGCCGCCCTTTGGCGTCATCGCCAGCCGCAGTTTCCAGCCTGACCCGCTGATGGTATTGCTCATGCTGTGCTCGCTGCTGTTTCAGGTAAGCTGGGCAGAGCAGGACACCTGGGAGAATGCACTCCTGGCGGCCCTCTTCACCGGCCTGACCGTGTTCGTCAAGACCACGGCTGTTTTTTTTGTAGGGATTCCCTTTGTGGCGCTGGTGCTCTCCACGGGTTGGAAACAAGCTTTTAAAAATTCACGCGTGTACACCATGGCGGCTATTTCACTTTTGCCGGCCATTCTGTACACCTGGCTCAGCGCTACTGTGGGCGGCAATTCTGGCAATCTCTTTGGCTCGCGCTTTTTCCCGCAGCTATTCAGCCAGCCGAGTTGGTATCAGAAGTGGTTTATGATGGCCAAGTCAGTGGTCGATTACATTCCCCTCTTTCTGGCGGTTCTGGCCATCTTCGTCATGCCAAAGGGCAAGTTCAGGATCCTCTACATCAGCCTGTGGGTGGGGTATGTGCTGTTTGGTTTTACCTTTGCTTACCATATTTACACCCACAACTACTATCACCTGCCGCTGATCTTTATGGTGGCCATTGGGGTGGGGGCTGTCTTCGCCATTCTCATGGAGCGGCTGCATAGTTTGCACTTGAACGTACTCGCGCGGCTTTTCATCTGCGCGGTCTTTCTGTTTGCCGCAGCGCTGCTGGTGTTAAAATCTCGCAGCGAGCTATTGGATGCCAATTATCGCTACGAAGAAACGTATTGGAAGAACCTGGGCGAGAAGATTGGCCACGATAAGAAGGTAGTTGCCCTTACCCATGATTACGGTTACCGCCTCAGCTACTGGGGATTCATCAGCCCACGCCTGTGGGCAACCCAGGGTGACCAGGCGGTAGACCGGCTTTCTGGCACAGCAGAGAAACCCTTTGCCGAACAGTTCAGCCAGAGCACCCAGGGTTACGATTATTTTTTGGTGACGCTCATCAACGATTTCAATTCGCAGGCCAACCTGCATGATTATTTGATGGATCACTTCACTTATGAGCAGGGCGAGGGCTATTACCTCTTTGACCTGCATTCAGCGAAATAAGGCGGTCTTGTATGGATGAACTGGTCAGTATCATTACCCCTTCTTTCCAGCAGGGACGCTACCTGGAGGAGACCATCCGCTCTGTGTTGGAGCAAGATTACCCCAACATTGAGTACATCGTCATGGATGGGGGTTCTAAAGACGAGACGGTTTCGATCTTGAAGAAGTATTCCGACCGAATCGCTTTCTGGACCTCTGAGCCAGATAAGGGTCAGACGGATGCCATTAACAAAGGTTTTGCCCGCGCCAAAGGACAGATCCTGGCCTGGATCAACTCGGATGATACCTACAATCCAGGCGCAATCCGCCAGGCGGTGACTTATCTGCACGAGCACCCTGAGGTGGGCGTGGTTTACAGCGATCTGAACTTCATTGACGGCGAATCAAAGATCATTGGTACCTTCCCCGCCGCCCAGACGGACCTGGCACGGCTGCGCACCGGTTACGTGCACGTACCCCAACCGGCTACCTTTTTCCGTGCTGAACATTGGCGTCAGATCGGCCCGCTGGATGATAGTTTCTTCTTTGCCATGGATTATGACCTGTGGGTGCGTTTGGCTGGTATAACGCAGTTCAAGTACCTGCCCGGCCCCGTGTGGGCTAACTTCCGTATGCACCTGGACGCCAAGACCATCAACGCTGATGAGCGCTGTTGGCCGGAGATGCTGCGGGTGCATTACCGCGACGGCGGCTCTTTCTTTTCACCTATTGTGGCCAAGTATTACTTGCGTAAGCTGGCCGCTCCCTATCTGCGCTGGCAAAAACAACGCAAGTTCATGAAGTGAGGCAATAAATGCACGAGAAACGATTTAACCGCGCCATTGAGCGTTTACGCGATCCTGAACGGGTGCAGCGTCTGGAAGTTGCCCAGGTGGTGGACCAGGCCCTGTTGGGCGGCAAGGTGCGCTCTGTGTTGGATGTGGGTACAGGCAGCGGCCTTTTCGCTGAGGAATTTGCTTCCCGCGGCCTGCAGGTGAGCGGCCTGGATGCCAACCCGGAGATGCTGCCGGTGGCAGCCAATTTTGTCCACTCTGGTACGTTCAAAGAAGGCGTTGCCGAGGCCTTGCCCTTTGAAGATGATGCCTTCGATCTGGTCTTCATGGGGTTGGTCTTCCATGAGGCAGATGGCCAGACCAAAGCCATGCAAGAGGCTTACCGCGTTGCCCGTCACCGCCTGGCTGTGCTGGAATGGCCTTACCGCGAACAGGATTTCGGCCCAGGCATGCACGAGCGCCTCACTGCCGCCCAAATGGCTGAATTTGGCAACAAGGCAGGGTTCATCTCCATTGAGGCCATTGAGTTCAAAAATCTGGTCCTGTATATTTTTGAAAAGTAGGTAAATACTTTAAAAAGAAACCGCGCTGTCCGTTATAGGCAGCGCGGTGTTTTTTTACTTGATCACACCCAGCTTTTGGCCGACCTTCTTGAAGATGGCCAGACCTTCGTCCAGGTCCTGATGGCTGTGAGCCGCTGAGATCATCACGCGGATGCGCGCTTTGCCTTTCGGCACAGTGGGGAAGCCCAGGGCCATGGCAAAAACGCCGTTCTCAAACAGTTCTCGGCTGAATTGCTGAGCTACGGGAGCTTCGCCGAGCATGATGGGGGTAATGGGGGTAGTGCTGACGCCGGTATCAAAGCCATAACTCTTCATCTCGGCTTTAAAATAGCGGGCATTCTCCCACAATTTGTCTACTAATTCAGTGGAGCCTTCCAACAGGTCAATGGCGGCGATGGTGGCAGCCACATCTGGTGGGGTGACGGCAGAAGAGAACAAGAAGGGGCGACCGCGTTGGCGCAGCCAATCAATGATCTGGGCATTACCAGCTACCACACCGCCGACGCCGCCAAAAGCTTTGGAGAGAGTACCGATTTCCACGTCTACTTTACCGTGTAGGCCGAAGTGGTCCACAATACCGCGTCCGCCGTGACCAATAACTCCTTCGCCGTGGGCATCATCGACCATGAGCATAATGTCGTAGCTGCTGGCTACTTCGTACAATTTGTCCAGCGGTGCAATATCGCCATCCATGCTGAACACGCCATCGGTGATGAGCAAGCCGCGCCGGTAGGTATCGGCGTTCTCGCGGATCACGCGTTCCAGATCAGCGGGGTCGGCGTGGGCAAAGCGCACAATGCGTGCTCCAGATAACCTGCTGCCATCAATGATGCTGGCGTGGTTGAGCTCGTCTGAGAAGATCACATCTTCTTTACCCACCAGGGCGGGGATGGTGGCCAGATTGGCGGTAAAACCCGATTGGAAGGTGATGGCCGCCTCAACGCCTTTAAACGCGGCCAGGCGGCGTTCCAACTCCAAATGGATGTCCATGGTGCCTGCAATAGAGCGCACGGCGCCTGGGCCTTCTCCATAGTCATCCAGAGCCTTCTTGGCGGCTGCCACTACTTTGGGGTGGTTGGCAAGCCCCAGATAGTTGTTCGAACAAAAATTGAGGACTTTCTTTCCATCTACGGTCAACCAGGCTCCCTGAGGGGAGCTCAGAGTGCGGATCCGGTTATACAGGCCGGCGTCTTTCAACCCGTCAAGTTCTTGCTGGACCCACTCAAGCTTTTTCGACATAGTCACCTCTTTTGGAAAAGATTCCTGCATTTTGGTTTGGAAAATTATTATACATCTTCATCCAGTTTCACTTCGGTCAGGAAGCCCATTTCGGATAAAACCTGCATGATCGTCTGTTCTGATCCTGGTTTGAGGAGAACGGCCTTGGGCGTGATCACTTCGTCAATGCAGCGGGCGGATCGGCTGTTCTTTTGCAGCAGGGGCAGGATCTCAGGGCGAGCCAGGCGAAGCAGCAACGGCCTGGTGATCTCGGCTTCGCTGCCGTATTTGTCCCAGCGCTCCAGTTGCTGGCTGAGGGCTGGAGGAATGGTTTTGACCTTGGCCTGCTGCAATAAAAGCATCAAATGGCTGCCCTGCAAGCCCTGTGATGCAGCCGCTCGTAAGGAAGCTGCCGTCAACTGGTAACTGGTCTCACTGGCACTTTGTTTGCTCTTCTGACCAAAGCGTGCCACCTGATAGCGCAAGGTGCGTGGAGCGCTGACAGGCACAATCAACGTATTGTTGGAGCCAATGGTGATCGTTCCCTCTTCGGCTGGTTGATGCTTTGGCGTTTCTCCGTTCAAAAGCGAGCTGCCCAATGATGAAACGCGGAAAGCTGATGGCCGGCTGTTCTTCTCTGTAAAGCCCAGATCAAGCAAGCCCAACCAGTGCAGCGGCCCGGCAATGAGGTAGCGCAGTAGTGCACCTTCCACCTTGTCCCAGTTCTTGCTGCCGTGCAGGTGGGCATTTGTTTTGGCATCGCGGATGAACCAGGCGTCATAGTCGCCGGCAGAGCGTTGAAAATCTGGCTGGTGAGTTTTGATCTGGGTCAGTAGCGACGAGATACTCCACCAGGTGTTCGGTTTGAGCTCTTTGAGTAAACCCAGCAGCAATTGGCGGGGCGGCAACGGATCATTGGCCCAGTTGCCTTCAAAAACGAGACCGGGCAGCATTCGCAGGTCATTGATGCGGGTAGATTGCTGCCAATCTTGGAACAACATGTTCAGCACCTGCCCGCGCGGGGCACTGAGGAAGTCTTTCAGCCGTGCCGGGTCAGGTTGGTTATCAGAGGAGAGTACCTCACAGGAGGCTAGCAGCACCTGTATGAAGTTGTAATAAGAAAGCTGGTAGGCAGAACGTTCTTCGAGGTCATGGTGGCCCATGCGCAAGGCTGCCAGCAGATCTGTGGCATCGTCCAAAATGCGGTCGCTGCCTTTGAGTGGAAATTTGATCTCAGCTTCCGTGGCAGGTCGCGGTTGCAATTTGTTTAGCTGTGGGGTCGGTTTGGCCCATTGCAGAAACTCGTCTGGAATGTAGGCAAATTCTTGCGGTTCACCGCTGCTGCGTAAGAAGGCTCTGCCAATCAGTGCTTTATACCAAAGTGCCTCACATACCGAAACCGGGGTTTCATCTGGCTTCACCCGCTCGCGTTTGGCCAGCCCCATGGCGCGCACCTCACCAAACTGGCGAGTGAACTGAGACCAGGTTTCTTTGCCTTGGTGGTCTACCAGATACTGCCAGGAGGCCTTCACATCAGCCGGCAGGGCCTCGATCACCTCATTAAAGAGTATTTCATCACACAACCTGCCTTCAAGCTCTTCCAGAGCCTCCTGGAAGCCCTTAGCGAGCAATTCCAAGCGCCATTGACGGGCAATGCGTTCAAGGAAGTCCAAATCGGTCTCGCGTAAGGTTTGATGGAGGTTTGGCATTTGTGCACCTGAGCAAATCCATTATATTCAATTCCTGCCTGAAACGTGCAGTTTCAATACTGGGCAAAGAGGAGGAAATCACTATAATTGAAGGATAGTTGAAATTTTATCGGGGGGTTCAGATGGATCCGAGTTTCTTTTATGCAATTGCGAACGCATTACGAGAAAGACAATTTACCGAGGCTGCTGGGAAACAGGCTGCTTTTGAACTGCAGCAGCAACAAGAACAAGAAGCACTGAAAAACAAAAGAAAAGAAGTGTTGGAGTCGATGAAGCTAGATTCCAACAAGATCCTTCTTCGGTCAAACGATTTTCCAGCGGAGACGGTTTTGCACGCTTCCATGTTAGCCCAGTATATGGTCATAAATGGAATTGTTCCGGATTCATTTACTGAAGAGAAGGACAAGGAACAGAGCATCCTTTTACACAAGAAATTGGTCAACCTCAACAACAAATGCCTGCCATTGATCTCTGTGGAAGAGAAAGCCCAAATTGATGCTTGTCTGACAGCGAACTGGAAAAGTGCTTATTTGGAGTTTATCTATCCCAGGATCGCAGCGAGAGAAAACCTGGAACAGATCAACAAAAAGTACCGAGTAGAAAAACGGAAATCAATAATTGCCTGGGTACTTTTTTGTTATTGGTCTGCCTTTGGCGCTTATGTAGGGATGATCTTAGGATTAACCTCACTCAAGTTTGAGAATACAGATTTAGTGGCACTGGCGTCCATCGGGATTGCAGTTGGCATCATTGCCCTTTTCTTGCCGGTTTTTTATTGGATCTATCCCAAAGAACTGTCAAAGACCAAGAACACGAAACAACAGTTGCTTATACAGGTGGATTTTAAGGACAAAAAATTATGGGAAGGGATTCTAAAAGAGTATCCTGTCATACCGTCCACACAACAACTGCGGGCGGAATATGAACAACTTCGCCAAACAGTCGTTTCCACTATGCAGAAATACTCACCGCCAAAAGAAGAAACCCCTGAACCTTGATGCAGTACCCGGTTTGAGATAGTTTCTGGTAATATTGCTTAATTGACGCAGATTGGGCTTATAAGTATAATTTCTAAGCCTCATTGGATTAAGACAAGGGAAGCATGGCCTTAAAGGGAAATCTCCGCGACTTTTCGATCACACAATTATTGAACCTCATCAGTCTGGCCAAAAAATCGGGTGGACTGCATATCGAAGGGGTTGGTGACATCGCGGCCATTACCTTTAAAGAAGGTCGTCTCTCCTACGCCCAGATCGGAAACGGTGATAGCTCCTTGCTGCAATTGGCAGTGGATGGCAAGCTGATCTCAGCAGCACAGTTCAATCTGCTTTCTCCCCGCCTGCAAGGGATGAGCGATAAAGAGATCGGACTGTTTCTGATGAACGGCAACTATCTAAGCCAGGGTGAGGTGTTCCATCTGCTGGAAGGGTACTACACCATGCTGATGCGCCGTCTGTTCACCTGGGTGGAGGGATACTTCCATTTTGAGGCCGGTGAAATGGCTCCTGAAGAGAAGATCCCCACACGCATGGCGTTGGAGAGCCTTATTGTAGAAGGTGCCCGTGAAGTGGAAGAGCTGGAAGACCTCAAAGCTGAGATCCCCAGCCTGGACATGGCCCTCAAGTTCACTGATCGGCCAGACACCAACATCAAGAACGTGGAACTCAGTTCTGATGAGTGGAAAGTAGTGGGTTATGTGAACCCCAAGAACACCATTCAACAGATTGCCCGTGCCGTGAACATGGATGATCTGCAGATCCGCCGGGTGGTCTTCGCGCTCTTGCAAGCTGGGCTGGTAGAATTGATCCGGCCCAATGGTATGCCCGTACAACTCTTGCAGAAGACCATTGAACCAATGGATAAAACCAAACAAAAATCTCTGGTCAACCGCTTGATCGATCGAATTCGTTCCATTTGACCTGGCTAAAGGAATATAGATGCAAACTCAAACCGTAAAGATCGTGGTGACAGGCCCCTTTAACTCTGGCAAGACCGAATTTATCCGCTCGGTCAGCGAAATTGATGTGGTCTCTACCGAGAAAAAGATCACCAACGAAGCGGAAAAGATCAAAGAGAACACGACCGTGGCCATGGACTTTGGCCGTATCACCGTGGATGATGACCTGGTGCTCTTCTTATTTGGTACCCCGGGTCAGAAACGTTTTGACTTTATGTGGGAGATCCTCTCTGAAGGCATGTTGGGCTTTATTGTGATGGTGGATAGTACCCGCCCTGAAACCTTTAAAGAGGCGCGCAGCATTTTGGAGACCTTCCATGCGTATGCACCCACCCCCTATGTTGTGGCCGCCAACAAGCAAGATCAGCCGGATGCCTGGGATGTAGAAGATATCCGATTGGCCCTGCGTCTGGACCCGAATGTTAAGTTGCTTCCCTGTGTCGCGAAAAAGAAGAACGCGGTCAAGACAGTGCTGTTAGAATTGTTGTATGAGATCTTGAACGAAGTAGAAAACTAACCTAAAAGAGGACTCTATGGTTGCGAAAGCAAACGAAAGATCGTCTTGGGGAGAAGACATTTTTAGCCTGGGCTTGCAGGAGATCCTGGGGGCAGAAGCCTATAAAAGGTTAATGGTTTTGTGCGGCAGCGAGCGGTCATCAGTGGCCCCCGTCAGCCGTAACATGCAAGAGCTTTATGGACCTGGTGGCGCCCGCGGTCTGCTCATTTGTTCCGGACGGGCGGCGTTCAAATACTTGCTCAAACAAGAGGGCAAGTCCCTTGGTTTTGATACCCCGCAATTCCGCCTGTTACCAGCGCGCAGCAAACTCAAACGCGGGCTGCATCAGATCGCAGCCTGGATGGAGCACTCAACGGGCGACACGGTTAGCATCCAGAACGAGGAGAAGCACTGGCTTTACGAAGTGGCTGAAGGTGTTTCCAGGAACCCGGAGAGCAAACTGGGGAATTGTGATTTCACCGTCGGATTGCTGCAAGAGTTCCTGTCGTGGGCTGGTGGTGGCAAGTTTTACCGCGTCAAAGAGACTGCCTGCAGGCACAACGGGGCTGCCTGCTGCACCTTCATCGTCGATAAATTCCCGCTTGAGTAGGGGAAGACCGGCCAGGGAATTGCCGATAAATGTCATATACTGAAAATGGTAATTTTCTTGACACATCCCCCTTTGGCAGGTAAAATACAAACCTATTGCCGAGATAGCTCAGTTGGTAGAGCACACGACTGAAAATTGTGGTGTCCTGGGTCCGATTCCCAGTCTCGGCACTGGCACTCCCTAATAAGGGAGTGTTTTATTTTATCGAGAGTTGATAAAGAATTTGCCACCGGATGCAGGTTTCGGGTATGATTGGCGTTATTGGATGGTTCAATGACACAGAAACAGCTTAAATCGGCTCTGGTAGTGATATTGACTGCGGTATTCGTTCTGGTGGCGCTCGCGGTCGTGCTGCTGATGCGGATTCGTGGCGCTTCTCAACCTTTCAGCACGCCTAAACCACGGGCCAGCCAAACTTCGACCTCCATTGCGCAGATGCCCACACGAACTATCACTGAGTTTGCAGCAGCCGTCCCAACATCAACGCCGCCGGAGCCAACTGAAACGCCAACGACTCTTGCCTCCCTTGTGCAAAGCTACCCTGAATCGTTCTACATCAAAGACATTACCGGTCACAGGCAGGTGTATTCGCTTGGCTGCGAGGCCAGCGCCTCGGTGGATTGGGCCGGCTATTTTGATGTGCCCATCATTGAATACACTTTCCAGGTTGGCCTGCCGCTTTCTGACAATCCGGATTACGGCTTTGTCGGCGATGTGAACAGCCCCTGGGGACAGATCCCGCCCTATGGCTACGGCGTGCATGCCGAGCCGGTGGCGGATCTGCTGGTCAGCTACGGCTTGCCAGCCAAAGCTGTGCGAAACTATTCGATTGATGAATTGAAACAAAAACTTTCTGAATCAAAACCGGCCATTGTCTGGGTGATCGGCAACATGGAATGGAGCGAACCGGTTAATTACACCGATTCTGAGGGGCGCCTCAGTGTGGTGGCACCCTTTGAGCATGTGGTCATCGCCACCGGCTATGATGCTGATTCCATTCGCTACATGTCCAACGGTAAGTTCTACGACACTCCCACAGATGTTTTTGAGCGTTCCTGGGGCGTGCTGGGCAACATGGCCGTCATTTACGACAAATAGGAAAGCTGAATGAGCAAACAATTCCTCACTGCCACGCGCATCGGCAAGTATGCCAAACAAGCCCTGGAAGATGTCTCTACAGGCAAGGTGATGGGTGCCACTTCAAAAGGGGTGTTCTTGCTGTTTGGAAAATATAGCCTGTTTCTCACGCTTGGGCAGGGACTCAGCCCATTCAATATCACATTTAGAGAATCTGATCAACTCCCTCAAGGTCTTGAACCCGGAGACGAGGTCCTTTATTCGTTGGGCGACCTGCTGATCCCCACCCGTCAGGTGACGCTTGCCCTGGCAGATGCTGAAGTTTGGACGCCACTGCAGCCAGAACCCAGCAAGGTTGACCCGGTTCAACGCCAGGGTGCACTGCAAAACTTAGTTGAGCTGATCCAGAACCGTTTTGCCAGTAAAGGTTTCCTCTTTTTGCTGGAGCAGGGATTGAACCTGAATGAGGAGCAAGCCAGGCTCAAATGGGCTTGTGCTGATTTCGCCCGGGCCTACCAGGCGCAAGATCTGGCAGGTTGTCTGATTGCGGCCAACGGACTTTTTGGTCTGGGCGGCGGGCTGACTCCCTCAGGAGACGACTGGTTGGCCGGATTTATCCTTTGTCGGACAAGATGCGCTCAACAGCTCACCGAACGAGCGTTCCTGCAGCCGCTTGGCGCTGAGTTGACGCAGATGGCCTACCAAAAGACCACCTTTGTCTCCGCCAACCGCCTGGAAGCTGCCTGCAAAGGTTGGTCAGAGGAGCTGTTTTTGCGCGTAGTCGATATTGAGAGAGAACCAAGTAATGATGTTCTTACCATGTTGGCTGATACTCTGTATGGATTTGGCCATTCTTCTGGTGTGGACACGCTGACGGGTATTTACGCTGCCAACGGGCTGGGTTGAAAGAGTGAATCTCCATTTCAAGTAAAGTTGCTTTTCGTGTCGGCAATAAATGATGCATAATGGTTCGAAAATACGATTTTATTGACGGCCCCCTACCGTGTTTGAGAGGGATTGTTATCAGAAGTTCATATTAATCAAATACGAATAAATGAATATTTTCCAAATCTAAAGATTAATGAACCCAATCAGAGGCTAATGTAGGGGCACGATATATTGTATGAAGCAACATAGGTAACAGTTTGTGCAACCACATAGGTAACACTTTAATT
>CAZWKK010000029.1:0-12928 GCA_964634855.1 uncultured Anaerolinea sp. | reverse complement strand
TCCCTCACCCCCAACCGAGAAAACCCGGCCATGCAGCCTCTCTTGCCCGGCGAACTGGCTCACCTCATCGGTGAACAGGCCAACCAGGCAGCTGCCCGCTCACGCTTCAACGATTACCGTACCCGCCGCGCTGAGCAGACCCTGCGCCGCCAGGATGCCGACCTGCTCCTCTTCCGCGAGTTTCTAGAAGTGGCAGGGGTGCATACCGGCGACCTCTCGCATGATGCTGCCTCCTGGCGCGTGGTTACCTGGGGGTTGGTGGAAGCCTATGTAAAATGGCAGTTGCAGCAGGGCTATGCCATCCCGAGCATTAATGTGCGTCTCTCCAGCATTAAAACCTACGCCCGCCTTGCCATGCAGGTGGGTACGCTCACGCCGCAAGAATACGCGCTTATCCGCGCCGTGCAAGGCTACACCTTCCGCGAACAGGCTCGCATCGATCAGCGCCGCGACAAAGTTCGTATCGGCCTCAAAAAAGCCGAACCCACCAAGATCACCCCAGAACAAGCTGCCGCCCTCAAAGATCAGCCAGATACCCCGCAGGGTCGCCGCGACACACTGATGATGTGCCTGCTGCTCGATCACGGTCTGCGCGTGGGTGAAGTGGCTGCCCTGGCCGTGAAAGACTTTGACCTGGCCGAAGGCACATTGCGTTTCTACCGCCCCAAGGTGAGCAAGGAGCAGGTGCACCGCCTTAGCGAGGCCACCCGGGCAGCGCTGCAAGCCTGCCTCGATGCCGGCGAGCTGGTCCAAAACGGCCTGCTTTTGCGCCGCAGTAAGAAAAACGAAGAATTAGCCGAAGCCGGCATGAGCGAACGCGCCATCACCGGCCGGGTAGGATTCTTAGGCGAGAAACTGGGGCTGTTCGAGCTCTCCGCTCACGATTGCCGCCACTACTGGGCCACCTCCGCGGCCCGCCACGGCACCGACCCCTTTGCCCTACAAGAAGCAGGCGGCTGGTCTTCTCTGGCCATGCCCAGGAAGTACATTGAAGACAACAAGATCGCCAATCAGAATGTGAAACTGGAGTAAGGCTGAGAGTGGAGAATCGTAAAACCCGAGAGTCAAGAGTAGAGAGTAGAGAATCGTATAAACCTGGCTCACGCGAAGACGCGAAGAAGATCTAAGAAAATCTCTTATAAAAACATTCAGAAACCACGCCAACAAGTATTAAATAATTGGTCTTAATAAATTAGTGAAATTCGTGTAATTCGTGGCAGAACTTTATTTCACGCGAAAACGCGAAGGACGCGAAGAAGATCTTAAACCAATTCAGGTTCTAAAATGGTTTTCAAAAATTAGTGAAATTCGTGTAATTCGTGGGCAGAACTTTATTTCACGCGAAGGACGCGAAGAAGATCTTAAATCAATTCAGGTTCCAAAATGGTTTTCCAAATTAAATAAAATTCGTGTAAATTCGTGGATAGCACTAAATTTGCATCAAGGTATAATCCTGACCATGAAGAAACCCTTTGTATTTTCTCACACCGATTGGCTCGACTGGCTGCTGGCAATTGGCTTTACCGCCCTGCTCACCTTCATTGGCTGGCTGCTGCAAGAAAAGTTCGGCTGGATCGTGGGGCTGGTCGTTGCACCCATTCTGTTATGGGTGGCCAAAAGCAAACGCGACCAGGCCAACCACGCCGTTGATGAATCTGTGCCTGCTCAAGACGAAGAACCCCCGGCCAAATAATCGCTGTATCCACCCGCATGGCTCACCAAGCGTCCATCCTCAACGGTGAGGATGCGATCCACCACCTGGTCCAAAAAGTAGCGGTCATGCGAGATGATCAGCGCCGTACCTTCAAATTCGGACAGGCTATCTTCCAACACCTCTGCCGAAGCAATGTCCAGGTTGTTGGTTGGCTCATCCAACAGCAAAAAGTTTGCTTTAGAGAGAACCACCAGCGCTAATTGCAGGCGGCTGCGTTCTCCACCAGACAGTTCCCCCACTTTTTGACTGCATTGACGATAACTGAATAAAAAGCGTCCCAACAAAGCCACTGCGGCACTCTCCCCCATATTACCGGCCTGCTGCACTGTTTGCAACACCGTCGCGGAGGGGTTGAGCGTCTCGTGCTCCTGTGCATAGTAAGCGCTGATGATGCTCGGCCCAACGATCACCTCACCACTATCTGCGGTTAGGGCACCCAGTGCCAGCTTGAGCAGCACCGATTTACCCATGCCATTTGGCCCGATCACCCCCACCCGCTCGCCGTGATACAGCAGCAAATTGGCCTCTTTCAGCAGCACCCTTGGCCCAAAGGCTTTGCTCACCTTCTTAAATTCAAGCACCTTATTGGAACCGCGCCAGCCGTGCAGTTTGAGTTCCATGCGTTTGCGTTCCAGCAGCGGACGCTCAATGCGATCCATTTTATCCAACCGGTTCTGAATGGCCTTGGCCCGCTTGGCGAACTTCTCACTATCGTAGGTCTTGGCCCAGATGGCGTAGCGCTTGATGGCCGCTTCGATACGGTTGATCTGATGCTGCTGCACCTGATACAACTCGCTCTGGCGCGCCAACTTCTCTTGCTTGTCTAAAATGTAGCTGGAGTAATCACCAGTAAAAACCGTCAGCTTGCCGTCTTCCAGCTCTGCGATCTGCGTTACCACAGCATCCAGCAGATAGCGGTCGTGCGAGATGATGATCACTGCCCCGGTATAACTGCGGATGAGCGATTCCAGGTACTCCTTGGCCTTCAGATCCAGGTGGTTGTCCGGCTCATCCAACAGCAAGATCTCTGGTTGAGAGAGCAGCAGACGCGCCAGCCCCACCAGCTTCTTCTGCCCGCCGCTGAGAACGCGCATCGGCTTGTCCAGGTCGACCTCTGGCAGACCCAGACCGGTGAGCAGCGCCTGCACCCGCTGCGGATATTGGTCCCCGCCAAGCGCCTGATACTCTTCCAACAACCGTTGCTGCTGCTCCAAGGCCTGGGTAAGCTTTTTCTCATTGCTGTAGATGGCCTCCTCCCCCAGGCTGGCTTCCACCTTTTCCAACGCCGCCTGTACCTCGGCCATACGTTCACTGCCGGCCAATGCCAATGCACGGGCTGTCTGTTCCGGGTCGAGAATGGGCTCTTGCGCCAGATAGCCTATGCGCACCCCGCGGGAACGGGTCACACTGCCGCCGGCTTCTGGTACATACTCACCAGTGATCACCTTAAAAAGTGAAGATTTGCCCACCCCATTGGCACCGATCAGACCGATACGGGCATCTTCTTGTACTTCAAAGTTAAGGCCATCAAATAATGTCCGAGCCCCCAAAACCAGAGAAAGATTATTCAGCTGCAATGCGATCATTTAGAATCCTGGGTGTTAAGATGTTTAGACAACATTAATTTATTTAAATTTTATGCAATCAAGTGTATACTGAAAGTGACAGCGATCCAGGTTGTACTTACTAACATCTTTGCATAATTATAGGTTAGAAAATGAATTCTAAAGAATTTCTGGATCCATTATTTTTAGGGTTTGCCTTAGATCGCGTCAATGAAGCCGTCACCCTTATAGATAAGAACGCAAAATTTTGTTATACCAACCAAAAAGCCAGCGAGATCCTCAACTACTCAACGAATGACCCCACCCCTCTGTTCGTCTACGAAATTGACGCCAATTACCCCTTGGAGATCTGGCAAGCCCACTGGAAAGAATTAAAAAAATCCAAAAAACTGATTTTTGAAACCATTATCCACCCAAAGAACAAACAACCCATCCCTATAGAAATTTCTGCATCTTTTTACGTTTACAAAGACACCGAATATGAACTGGTGATATTCAGAGATATCAGCGAACGCAAAGAAGCGATTGCCAGGCTTAAAGCGGCCAATGATTACCATCGCGGTCTGATCGAGACCACATTAGACCCGTTGGCTGTCGTTGATCCTCAAGGCATCATTACAGATGTCAACAAGGCTATGGAAAAGATCACCGGTCTCTCCCGTACAGAGCTAATTGGCAATCATATTACGAATTTTTTTGATAATAAAGACTATGTAGTAAAAGTCTTTTCTACCATCCTCCGCACAGGGTTGCTAAAATCTGAATTGGCCAAAATAAAAAACAAGGATGGCACCAGTACCTCCCTTGTTCTAAATGCAAATACGATCCAGGACGAGACGGGCCAAACCACTGGTGTTTTTGTTGCTTTCAAAGACATTTCTGAACGTTTGAAAATTGAATCGGAACTCGAACAACAAAATGAAAGGTATCGAAATGCCCAAATAATCGGGCATGTGGGAAATTGGGAATATAACGTTCAAACCGGCGAATTCTGGGGATCTGATGAAGCGAAAAGGATCTATGGGTTCGATATTAACGAGGAAGCTTTTACAACTGAAGAAGTCGAGGCATGCATTCCAGATCGTCAGCGTGTGCACCAAGCACTGATCGACCTGATCGAATCTGATAAACATTATGAGCTGGAATTTGAGATCCATCCTCACGATAACACATTACCACGTTATATAAAATCCATCGCTGACCTGCAAAGAGCACCTTCGGGACAACCTCTTCGGGTCACGGGTGTGGTCATTGATGTTACAGAAAGTAAACAAAATGAACAAAAATTGCTCCTGCTTAACGCAGCGGCTGAAGCAGCCGGCAATGCCATTGTCATTGCCGATAAAGAAGGCAATATCACCTGGGCAAACACTGCATTTACTGAATTAACCGGGTACAAAATTTCTGAAGTACTAGGTAGTAATCCGCGTTTGCTCAAATCAGGTGAACAAGACGAAGCTTTTTATAAAGATTTCTGGGCTACCATTTCCTCTGGTAAACGCTGGCATGGCGAACTGATCAACAAACGCGCTGATGGTACCCTTTACAATGAAGAGATGACCATTTCACCCGTACTCAATGCTGCGGGCGAGATCGAGCATTATGTAGCCGTTAAACAAAATATCGATGCCCGTAAAAAACAAGAGTCCGAGCGGGAGATTGTCTTGGCTGTAACAAATGCCCTCCGGGCTGCCCTGACACGATCTGATTCAATCAAAGTATTTTTGGAGCAGCTTCTTAATTTCTTTACGGCAGATGGCACACTGTTTGTTTATTATGACCCCAACACCAATGAAACGCTGGTCGAGCAAGGTTGTGGTCGAGTTGGAGAAAAATTTGTCGGTTTACGCATTCCTCCGGATCAGGGCATCAGTAATCAGGTACTAAAAAGCGGAATTCCATACTTTTGTAATGATGTCCTTACTGATCCGAATTACAAATGGGCGGATCGCTTGGGTGAATCAAGGGCAGTTGCTTGTTTGTCACTTTTTGCTCATGACCAGATCATTGGGGCTATTTGGGTCAAACGAGTCAAACCTTTCTCACTATCAGAAAAGGAATTACTAAAAACAGTGTGCTCGCTGGCTGCCGATTCCATTCAACGGGTCACATTCTTCGAAAAGACCCAACGCCAGTACAAACACATGGCCTCCATCCACCAAGTGGGTCAGGCGATCAGCTCCATCCTGAACTTAAAGATCATCCTGGATTTATTGTTACGAAATGCCGTGTCACAATTAGGCGTGGATGCAGCCAGCATTTTGTTGTATGATCCTGTTACCAGCACCCTAAAATATTCTGCGGGGGTCGGGTTTATAACAGAAGAAATCGCAAAAAGCAATTTAAAACTGGGCGAGGGCAGAGCTGGCAAGGCTGCCGCAGAAAGAAGAATGATCAGCAATCCAGACCTGACCCAGGCAAAAGACTCTTTCAGCCGGGTTGTCCTCTTCCAAAAAGAGGAATTGCGTTCTCATCATGTAGCCCCATTGATCGACAAAGGGGAAGTTCTTGGTGTGTTGGAAGTCTTCAGTAAAGTCAAATTTTATCCCGATGAAGAATGGCTGGAGCTTTTTGGCACGTTGGCCACGCAGGCTGCCATCGCCATTGATACCCTGTCACTTTTTGATGAGGTGCAAAAACGGAACAGCGAACTTTCGTTCGCTTACGATGCCACCATCAAAGGCTGGTCAATGGCAATGGATATGCGTGACCGCTACTCCGGTGATCACACCCAGCGAGTGGTAGATGCCTCCCAGCGCCTGGCTCAAGCTCTGGGAATAACAGGCTTAGACCTCATTAGTATTCGGCGCGGGGCATTGCTGCACGATGTTGGCAAGATCAGTGTTCCAGACAAGATTTTGCAAAAACCGGGTAAATTGTCACCAGAAGAACGCAAAGAACTAGCAAGACATCCTGTTATGGCGTATGAGATGCTGCGTTCCATCCATTTCCTCAAGAACGCCATCGAGATCCCCTATTGCCACCATGAAAAATGGGACGGCAGCGGCTACCCACGCGGCCTCAAAGGCGAGGAGATTCCCATTTCCGCCCGTATCTTTTCTGTGGTGAACACCTGGGATGCCCTCACCAATGACCGCCCTTACCGCAAAGCCATGAGCCAAGAGGATGCCATTCAAGAAATGAGATCTGAATCGGGTAAGGCATTTGATCCAAAAATTGTAGAAGTGTTTTTAAAGAATAAATTGTATGAGCCAGAAGATTAAAGCAAAAACTCGCCAGAAGTTCTGGCGAGTTTTTCTTTTATCGCAGGTCAACGCTGTTCGTTTTTACGAAGGTCATTCAGGCGCCAGAAGGCAACCCCAAATATCAGTACCGCAATGGCTGCCACCCAGAAGAGCGAAACATACGGATCAATTGAAGTTTCCAACCCATAAGCCAGGCCAAAGAAAGATTGCAGGCTGTAGGTGGCCGGGAACAGTCGACCTACCAGGCGCAGCGCTGAGGGGAGCATCTCAGCCGGGAACATGATGCCGCTCAGAAGCAGTGAGGGCAGGAAGATGATCATGGTCATCATGGTGGTATAGGTCTGGTTGGGCGCCGAAACGCCGATGAGCATGCCGATGCCAATGCTGGCCAGCAAGAACACAGCCACAACCCCAAAGTAAGCCAGCGCAGATTCAGGAACCTGGGCATGGAATGCCAGCGGTGCCACAAAGTAAATGATGGTAGCGACAATAAAGAGGTGAATAAAGGTACTCAGTGCATGTACTGCCAATACCGCCGTCCCGCTGATGCCATTCACCTTGAAGGCACGCATGGTGCCGGATTCACGCATTTTCACCAGCGCGGTAGGGGCGCCCATCACGGCCCCCATGGTGATGGCGAAGATGGTCATGGATGCGGACAGGGTTGTCTTCATCAATGGCGTCACCGATGAGAAAACAGCGCCCATCACAAAGAAGAAGGCCAACGGCACCAGATAAAAGTTCAGCAACAATCCTTTGTCGCGCAGATCTACTTTAAACTCGATCCAGAGGTATTTGAAAAAGGCTTTCATTGTTAATTCCCTTCCACCATTTCAAGAAATCGTTCTTCAAGACTGGGGCGTTCCACCCGCAGGTCTTCCACACTATCGCCGTTGCTTTGCACCTGTTGTAAAAGTGCCATCACAGCTTCGGCCACGTTACGAGCTTTCCATTCCAGGTAGCCTTCTTTGGCGTCCACAAAAGCCGCCTCGCTGATGTTCTTGCCCGGCAGCAGACTGCCCTGGCGGGTGCGCAGGCTGATGCGCGTCTCTTTATTGCCGGCAGCGGTCACTTCTTGCGGGGTGCCCAGGACCGCCAGCTTGCCATGGATCACAATGGCGATGCGGTCGCACAACTCTTCGGCTTCGGCCATATCGTGCGTGGCCAGCAGCACCGTGATGCCTTCCGCTTTGAGTTTGCGGATCTCGTCGTGCAGGCTGGCACGACTCTGCACATCCAATCCCGCGGTAGGCTCGTCCAGAATGACCACCTGCGGATGGTTGACCAGGGCCAGCACCAGTTGCAGGCGGCGTTTTTGACCGGTGGAAAGCTGTTTGAATTGCTTGGGAAACAACTCCACTATGTTAAAACGCTGTGCCAGTTTGGCATCTGCCTCCACGCCATGCCAGGCGCTGAAGAGCTCGAAGGCCTCGCCCACCGTCATGCTATCGGGCAGAGAAGATGATTGCAACTGCACACCCAGGCGGGAGCGCAGCTTCTGCTCTTCGCCCTGCGGATCACAGCCTGCGATTCGCAGCGTACCAGCATCTGCCTTACGCATGCCTTCCAGGCATTCCAACGTGGTGGTCTTGCCGGCCCCATTGGGTCCGAGCAGGCCAAACACCTCACCGGGCTTTACCTCAAAGCTGAGGTTGCTGACGGCGCTAAAACTGCCGTAGCGCTTGACCAGCCCGTTCACACTGACTACTGAAGATTCCATCGTATTCAACCTCCAAACTAAAAATGTATGATGACTGCCGATTCAGCTTGTTTCACTTACACGATGAATGATAGAACCTTCAGCGCTTCCTGCCATCGTGCATATGGACGGTCAGTGGAGCCGTTTGGACAATGCCAATTAGGACAGTGTCCATTTGGACAATAGCCAGAAAAATACGCTGTTGTATAATCCAATATATGGATCAACCAGAGAATTCCCCCTCTTTGCGGCACACAATCCGCGCATACTTCAGTAATTCATTCCAAAATATTCGTCCTGTCTGGCCTTTTTTCTTCCTCCTTACCGTGGCCATGGCAGTGCTATATTATTTGACTCTGACCAATGTTCCAGCTTTACGTTCGCCCTGGGTATTGGTTCTCTTTACAGTGGGAATGTTGGCTCATACCGTACTTCACTGGTTTTCCCCCATCGCCGCTTCTTCATCAAAAGCCAGCGGCATTTACCTGGCCTTGCAATTAAGCCTGCTTTTGGGCTTGGTGTTGCTCACCCGTTATGAATCACTCACGCTCGGCCTTTTTATGGGTATGGTTGGCGAGATGCTGGGCGTCATCCGCCCGCTCAAACGCAGCCTGTTTGGGGTGGTTTGCCTCATCATCATGGTGTTCCTGCTGCATGGATGGATGTTTGGCTGGGTTCAGTCGGGCACCTTTTTCATCACTATTTTTCCCCTCACCTTCTTTGTGGTGATCTATGTTTACCTCTTCACCAAGCAACTGGAAGAGAAGCAGCGAGCTGAATCGCTTCTAAAAGAGTTGGAGATCGCCCACAAACAATTGAGCGAATACACCATCCAGATCGAGGATCTCACCCTCAACAACGAACGCCAACGCATGGCCCGTGAACTGCACGACACCCTTTCCCAGGGGCTGGCCGGGGTGATCTTGCAACTGGAAGCGGCCGGGCAGCATTTGGAGAACGGCAACACTGATAAAGCCGGGGCCATCATCAAACAGGCTGGCTCGCGAGCCCGTTCCACATTAGCCGAAGCCCGCCAGGTGATCGATGACCTGCGCAACAACACACCTGCCAACATCAGCCTGGATGAGTACATCCGAGACCGCGCCGAACACTTTACCTCCCTCACCGGCCTGCCCTGTGAGGTCAAGTTGGATGCCAATCTGCCTGTCAGCAATGAGCTAGCCCAACAGATCGAGAAGATCGTCAGCGAAGGGCTCACCAACATTCTGCGTCACGCCCGCGCCAGTAAAAGTTGGGTGACCCTGCAGCGCGAGAATGAACAGCTTACCCTGGAAATTGGTGACGACGGCCAGGGCTTTGACACGCAGAAGCTAGCCAACAGCGGCCATTACGGCCTGGTGGGCATGCGCGAACGCACCCGTTTGAACCAGGGCACCTTCCAGGTGGAATCCGCGCCCGGTAAAGGCACCCGGCTGATCGTTACATTTCCCATTTCACCTGAAGCAGAAGACCTATGAAACCTTCCCCCATCAAAATCCTGATTGCAGATGATCACCTCATCGTCCGCGAGGGCTTGCGCCTGATCCTGGAAACCGATGCCGGCATGGAAGTTTTGGGCGAGGCCAGCAACGGCAAAGAAGCCGTGGATCTGGCCAGCCAACTCCTGCCAGATGTCATCCTCATGGACCTGCGTATGCCGGTGATGGATGGGCTCAGTGCCATTGAATTGATCCGCCAGCAGCAGCCACAGATCGCCATTGTGATCCTGACAAACTTTAATGAAGATGAAATGATGGTCAAAGGGCTCAGTGCTGGTGCGCGCGGCTTTCTGCTCAAAGACACTGACCGCGAAACCCTGCTCAATGCCATCCGCGCGGCAGCCCGCGGCGAGACCCTGCTGCGCCCGGAGATCCTGGCCCGCCTGATGAGCCACACCCAGGCCAGCCCAAACCGCAGCCAGGAGACCGCTAGCGGCACCGCCCTCACCGAGCGTGAGCTGGAAGTACTGCAAGCGGTGGCCCGCGGCGAGCGCAACAAAGAGATCGCCTACAATTTGGGCATCACAGAGCGCACCGTCAAAGCCCACCTGGCCAGCATCTTTGCCCGCCTCGGCGTTGATTCACGCGCCTCGGCCATTGCAACAGCCGCCCGCCTTGGATTATTAAAAGAAGAATAATTATTGGACCTTTACTTCCCCATCCAACCAGAATGATTTCCCTTGCCGCAGTTTTTCAGCTGCGGCAATTTTTAATAAAATCGTCTGTATCTTCCACAGTCTAATTATGATAATATTTATCTTAATTGAGAGAATATTTAACAGGAGATACTATGAGAAAAGCAAGTAATTTTCGATTTGTTCAATTCTTGGTGCTTGGTCTGGTAATGGTATTGGCCTTGAGCGCCTGTAACTTCCCCCTACTCCCTGGTTCTGGCGGCACAACGGAGACCCCTGCCCCTGGCATGGACACCCCCATGCCGGAAGCAAGCGCAGCTGCTACGGATGGTGCCCCTGTGGGTGGCGGCGGATCTTGCCTGGTAGGCAAATGGCAAGTCTCTGATCTCTCTGCCTATTTCAACTCGCTCAGCAACACCCTGCCAGCAGGCTCTGATGCTTCGATTACCAACACCGAGGTATCCGGTACGGCCACTTTTGAGTTCCGCGCGGATGGTACCGGCACTTTCGTGGCCGATCAGTTCAAGCAAGCCTATGACATGAGCTTCACCGCCAACGGCACCACCATCAGCATCCCCATGTCAGTGCTCATCAACGGCACGTCAGAATCTGGCTACACCGTCGAAAACGATGAGATCACTTTCCACGACCAGACCTCCAATGATTCCGTCATCACCATCGATATCATGGGCAACACCACCCAGGTGGATAGCGATCTGTTGGGCACACCCGGCAGCATTAAGCTGTATAAATACCAGTGTACTGATGCCAACACCTTGATGTTGGATGTGGTCGCCGCTGATAGTGCCCTTGAGCCGCTCACACTCACGCGTATTCCTTAGGTACAGTCGAATTAACGCAACCAGCCACCTTTCGGTGGCTGGTTTTGTTTGCTTCATAGCGATTAGTGAATACCGTTTCCCATGCGTCCCACACCACGTCCACTGGCACCAACTCTGCCGCTGGTGGTTTCGATGGCCGCCTGGTAAGACTCAGGGCTCAGGGTCTGCGGAGTGTACACAGTGCCGGTCTCCACTTCATAGGTGTTGGCAAAAGCCTGCAAGTGATTGTAGGAACCCAGCATGAGGTTGTTGAAGACCTGCTGCACATCCAGGTGAGTCGTGCTCGCCAGACGGGTTTGCAGATCGGCGATGTCCAGTTCTTCAATGGCGCCGCCCACCAGTAAGGCATCAGCCAGAGATTGGCTGCCCTTCTGGGTCAGGCTGGTGTACAGGGACTGCAAAGTGGTATTGGTGAAGACACCGGCAGTGGCAGAGACAGGGCTGGTAAGACCGTAACGGTCGATGAGAACCAGGACTGAATCCATGTGAGCTTGTTCGCTCTGGGCGATGTTGCTAAAGACAGGCAGGTTCCATTTACTGGCCAGGAAGGTATAAACATCACGGGCCAACTTCTCTTCTTCCACCATGTAGGTCAGGGCATCCTTTTCTGCATCAGACAACGGGGTGGAACTGACTGTAGTTGCCGTAGAAGTGCAAAGGCCAGTGCATCCGGTTGCAGAGGTTCCGCTTGTACCGGGACCGCCCGTTCCAAAACCAACACCATGACCCTCTACTGCATTGCTCTGAGAGGAACTGGCCGCAGCCACAGAATTGATCCCTACAAGTAAGATGCTGGTGACCAAAACGGGGATCAGCAAAAATTTTATTGTTTTCATTTTTTTCTCCAAAAAATACTGTTAACGTAGATTTGATTTGTTTCTTGTTACAGACCTAAGAATATCGAAAACTTGTGAAGGTTTTATGAAGATTTCCCCGTTTTTGAAGCAAATCTCCCAATATATTGGTTTTATGCTGTTTATCAGGTTTTGCGGCACAATTCTTCCTCACTTGAGGGATGGAGTTTCCCTTCACCTTCAAGGTGGTAAAATTGGCTTAATCCAATTCCCCAAAGAGGACATTTTATGAATTCATCTGATGTACAACCGCTGGTAGAAGTCACCCGCGGACCTGTCGTAGAGTCGATTCATTTTGGTGCCATTGTCATTTCAGATACCAGCGGTCGGGTAGTCGCTTCCATGGGCAACCCGCAGACGGTTACTTTTTTGCGTTCCTCAGCCAAGCCCTTCCAGGTGTTGCCTCTGGTGGAGCAAGGCGGCATGGAGCGCTTTGGCTTTACAGATCGTGAACTGGCGGTGATGTGTGCCAGCCACCACGGCACGGATGAGCACGTACGCGTCATCAGCGGGCTGCAGGCGAAGATCGGCGTCAGCGAGGCTGACCTGCTGTGTGGTATTCACCCGCCTGAAGACAAAGCCACCGCCCACCGTATGATCGCCAACCACGAAGAAAATTCCCAGTTACGTCACAATTGCTCCGGCAAACATTCAGGCATGCTGGCTCAATGCAAGCTCCACGGTTGGCCCACCCAAGATTACCTCTATCCGCTGCACCCCCTGCAGCAGGGTATTTTTAAGACCTTCGCAGAAATGTGTGATGTGCCCGTCAGTGAGCTCAAACTGGGCACAGACGGTTGTTCAGCACCAGTCTTTGCCGTACCCATGCAGGCAGCCGCCCATGCTTTTGCCTTACTGGCCGACCCTGCTTCGCTGCCGGAGCCACGCGCTGCATCCCTGCGCCGCATCTTTGC
>CAZWKK010000028.1:0-13047 GCA_964634855.1 uncultured Anaerolinea sp. | reverse complement strand
GTACGGCCAATGCGGTGAACATAATCTTCTGCATCCTGCGGAAAATCATAGTTGATGACATGAGAGACATTTTCAATGTCCAGACCGCGGGCAGCCACATCGGTAGCGACCAGCAAGGTGACATTGTGAGCTTTAAAGCGGTTCATCACCTGCTCGCGCATTGCCTGGTTCAGATCGCCGTGCAAGGCAACAGCCGAGAAACCATTGCGAACCAACTCGTCGGCCAATTCCTGTGTTCCAGCTTTGGTGCGGGCAAAGATCAGCGCGCTGCTGATGTCTTCAACGATCAATAAACGCATCAAAGCGGCAAATTTGTTCTCGCGTCTCACACGGTAAAAGCGCTGCTCAATTTCAGCAACGGTCAATTTTTCCGGGCTCACGCTGATAGATTCAGGGTTTTTCAAATACTTGTCGGCTAACTTGCGGATTGCCGTGGGCATCGTCGCAGAGAACATGGCAACCTGTCGATCATTGGCCAGCTCTTTGAGGATGGATTCAACATCATCAATGAAGCCCATCTCCAACATCTGATCCGCCTCATCCAGCACCAGAGAGTGAACCTCAGACAGATTCAACACTTTTTGATGGATCAGGTCCAGCAAACGGCCAGGGGTACCAACCACTACATCCACACCGCGATTCAGAGCGTTCTTCTGGGTCATATAAGATTGACCGCCATAAACGGCCAATACTTTTACCTCAGTCTCCTGAGAGAAAGATTCGGCTGCTTCTGCAACCTGCTTCGCCAGCTCACGGGTAGGGGTCAAGATCAAAGCCTGAACCGCTTTACTGTGATCATCCAGATTCTGCAGCAAAGGCAACATGAAGGCGGCAGTTTTACCAGTGCCGGTCTGTGCCTGTCCGATCAGATCGCGTCCCGCCAATAATGCGGGGATTGCCTGCAGTTGAATGGGTGTCGGATCTACATATCCCATATTCTCAACCGCTTGTACGAATTGGGGAAGAAGCCCCAACTCAATGAACTTAGAAACCATTCCTAACTCCTCGAATTTACAACAAAAAATGCCAGCCAAGATCGGCGGGCACTTGAACCATGCAATTAAACAGCTTTATTACGTAAAAGCGCCACATCAAATTATAACACGCAAATTCTTTTGAGGATACTTGAATCGCGTATAATTAGCATACTCTCATCCGTCCAAGGAGCATCAAAATGCCCAAACATTTGATCCTGGTAGCAGGAAATATTGGCTCTGGCAAGACCTCTCTTACTGAAAGGATTGGCGAACGACTGGGCTGGAAAACTGCCTATGAATCTGTTGCTGATAATCCTTATCTGGCTGATTTCTATGGAGATATGAAACAGTGGTCCTTCCATTTACAGGTCTTCTTTTTGGGCCACCGCGCTGAACAGCACCTGGAAATGTGGAATAGTGCCCGCTCTGCCATCATTGATAGATCCATTTATGAAGATGCTTACATTTTTGTCCGCGCTTTACGGGCGATGGGTAATATTAATGAACGCGATTATCAGACGTATTGGCAGATCTATAACCTTGTGGTCAAGAAACTTCCTCCCCCTTCATTGTTGATCTATCTGAAGGCACCAGTGGATGTGCTGATGTCTCGCATCCATTCCCGTGGTCGCGAGATGGAATCGACCATTTCAGCAGATTACCTCAAGTTGCTGGACAGCTTTTATGATGATTGGATGAACAACTTTGATCTTTGCCCTGTGCTGACCTTGCGCACGGATGATCTGGATTTTGTGCATAAACCCCAGCATCTGGATCAGGTGGTGGAGCGAATTCAAAATAAACTGGCCGGCAAAGAGGAGATCGTTTTTTAGCAAATCAGGATCAAGAATTTTTCGGATTCTTGCAACCTTCCTGAGTTCATTGCGTATACCTCTGTAGAAAACTAAACATTGAGGCATGTGTGAGCAATTCTGAGCAAGAGTGGCTTGAAGAAGCACTTAACGGGAACGACGATGCATTTGCAAGGTTGGTAGAAACTTACCAGAACCCTGTATATAACCTATGCTACCGTATGCTCGGAGAGGGAACAGCCGCAGAAGATGCCGCCCAGGAAACTTTCTGGCGCGCGTATCAAAACCTGAAGAAGTACGACCAGCAACGGTCGTTCATCACCTGGCTGCTCTCAATTGCCGCCCATTTCTGCATCGACCAACAGCGAAAACGCCGGCTGCCCATCTTTGAATTGGATGAGTTCCCCGACCTCGATGTGGTGGATGTTTCCATCCCGAATCCTGAAAAGGAATACAGTCATAACCAGGAACGGGATGCGCTGCATGGTCTCATCAATCAGCTCAATCCTCAAGATCGTGCAGCAGTGATCTTAAAATATTGGTATGACTGTTCAGAGGAAGAAATTAGTCAAATGCTTTCATTAACCGTAAGCGCCGTAAAAAGTCGTCTGCATCGTTCCAGACGTCAATTAGCAGAAATGCTTTCTACAGAACAAGACAATCAAATGAGCGAGAGGAGGACACATGAATCACCAGCCCTATGAAGCCTGGATCCTCGAAGATCGTCCGGTCAACCCGGAAGAACAGCGACAGTTAGATATCCATCTGGCTGAATGTTCACGCTGTGAACATCTTTCCCAGAATTGGGCACAGGCCCGTCAAACCCTCAAAGCTGCACCAGTGATTTCTGCCCCCAGTGGGTTTAGTCAACGCTGGCAAAACAGCCTGGAAGCTCGCCGTGCCCTACAAAAGAGACAGCAATCGCGCATTATGATCCTTAGCCTGTCCGTTACCGGGGTCGCGGTTGCTCTCACCCTGGGCATCCTCCTCTTACCGCCCATCTCTCCAGTTGAAGTGATCGCCAACATGCTCTCTGCAGTAGTGAAATTGGTGAATGCGGTCATGCAATTCTGGTTCTTCGTCGCCTCTTTTGTCAAGGCAGCCCCTACAGGGCTTGTGCTTAGCCTCGGTTTTCTCATTTCACTTTGGGCGGGCATCACTGTCATTGCCTGGAGCGTCTCACTTTATCGCATCACCTTGAAAGGAATCAGAACAACAAAATGAAGAACAACAAACGATACCTTTCAGTTTTATTGGTGTTGATCTCACTCCTCTTTCTCACCATTCCCGCATCAGCCCAATCACCGACGCCTGTACCTCAAACCGGCGATCTGCAGCATGGAGATAAGTTCATCCTCGGTGATACTTTCCGCCTCAAATACGGTGAATCGTTGGACGGCAATCTGGTTGTCGTTGGCGGCACGGTGAATATCGAGAAAGGTGCCCAGGTAAATGGAGATATCGTCCTTACCGGTGGCACCATTGCCATTTCCGGTTCGGTTAAAGGGGATATCGTTGCCATCGGCGGGGCCATCAACCTGGATGATACCGCCGTCGTTGATGGAGATGTTTCAGCAGTCGGCGCATCCATCAAACGTTCTGATGGCGCCCAGATCTCTGGCCAGGTGACTGAACAAGGGCCGTTACAACTGGACCTCAACCAAGATGGTCAGGCCGTCCCGGTGAAGCACACGCCTTCTCTGCTGGAAAAAATTCTTGCCATCGCCTTTGAATCATTGGCAATGGCTGCTTTGGCCGTCGTATTAGCCCTCATCTTCCCCACACAGATCAAACGCGTCGCTCAAACCGTGAACTCCGAGTTTTGGGTCAGTGGTGGTGTAGGCCTCATCACCATGATCGGAGCTCCCGTTGTGTTGGTGATCATGACCATTACCATCATTCTCATCCCAGTCATGATCTTTTCTGTTCTGGCTTTAGCGCTGACGACCATCTATGGTTGGGTGATTGCCGGTTATGATCTGGGTGAGCGGTTCAGCACACTCTTAAAGGTCAATTGGCCGGTTTCTGTATCTGCCGGTATCGGTGTACTGGTTTTGAGCCTGGTGGTAGGGCTTGTTACTCTCATTCCATGTGTCGGATGGATCCTTGGTTTCCTGATCATTGTGTTCACCCTGGGTGGCATCGTGATCAGCCGGTTTGGGTCCAACAAATATGCAGCCACTCACCCGCAGATTCATGTTCCGCTACAGGCCTCCGTTCCCCCGGCCACTCCCGAACCGCCTGCTGCATAAGAAGAATGAACAAGTAGAACCTAAACAGCCCTCTTTCGAGGGCTGTTTTTTTTGGCTCCTTGTCACCCAAACACATTTCGCGTATATTTAAACCCATGACAGACAATTCAGCAGTTTTACATCCCACTCCACCACCATTCATCCACGTAAAAGGCTCTCATCGCCAGATCGGACAACAAATTGGCGAAGCTTGCCGCCCTCTGATCGAGCACAGCATCGCCAATGCCCGTGCGCTGGTTGAATCTACCTATAACAACTTACAACTTACCTGGGACGGCGCCCAGATCCAGGCCAGAAAGTATATGCCATTTGCCCAGGAACGCTACCCAAAATATGTAGATGAATTATTGGGGATTGCTGAAGGAGCAAACGTTAACTACACAGAACTCGCGGTTGTGAACGGTTTGGAAGCAGTTACCACAGATGCCCTTCATTTGACCAAATGCACCAGCCTGGCCGTGAACGAAAACTTCACAGCAGATGGGCATGTACTCATTGCCCACAACGAAGATTGGCTCCCTGATGATGAACCCGATGTATACATCGTCCACATGGAACCAGATGATGAGCCCGCGATCGTGGCCATGTCTTACGGTGGCTTGTTACCGAATGTAGGGTTCAATTCTGCCGGCATCGCCCAGTGCTGTGATACCGTATATCCTTCGGATTCACGTATTGGCATTCCCCGTGTCATCGTCTCAAGGGCAGTGTTGGGAGCTAAAACAATTGGCCAGGCATTCCGCCACACCATCGTTCCTTTGCGCGCCGCTGGTTACAGTCACCTGATCGCTCATGAAAGCGGAGAGCTTTACAATGTTGAGGTCTCTGCCCGTAATTTTGACATTCTCTACGGGTTGGATGGTTACATAGCTCACACCAATAATTACCTCTCACCAAAAATGGAGACCATTGAAGCTGAACCAGATGAACTGGTTCACACTCGGGTGAGATACTTTAGAGCCTTACGACTACTCAAAGAGAATAAGAAGCACACAATTAAGTCTTTGCAGGGAATCTTGCAAGATCACGTCAATTACCCCGATTCGATCTGCAACCACTCAGTGTTCGACCTCGACCCCATGGACCGCGAGAAAACCATTGTGAGTATGATCATGGATCTCACCGCCAGACAAATGATCGTTGCCTGGGGCAACCCATGCAAGAACAAATTCCATACTTATAATATTGATCTCTAAAGGAAATCTTCAAAAGTTGGCCTGAACGGCCAACTTCCTATTTAAGCTTATGACAATTAACCTCTGGATCACTTCAGGTATCGTCCTGCTCACCTATATTGGCATTGCCATCGGCTTTGTGCCCAGGTTCCGCGCAAACCGCACGACGATTGCCCTCATTGGTGCGGGGCTTCTCATCCTCTTTCGCCAGGTGGCGCTTAAAGACATCAGCGGATTTCTTGATATTGATACACTGATGTTGCTTTTCAGCATGATGATCCTGAATGCCAATTTACGGTTGGCAGGTTTCTTCAAACTAACCAGTGCCTTCCTGCTCAGGTTGACGCGTAAACCGTTGGTCTTCCTTTTTATTGAAATTCTCATTGTGGGTATCCTGAGCGCATTCTTCCTGAACGATACCATCTGCATTATGCTCACCCCCTTCTTGTTGGAACTACTCCTGGCCATGGATCGGAACCCCATCCCCTATCTCATTGCCCTGGCAACAGCAGCCAACATCGGCTCTACCGCCACGCTGACGGGTAATCCGCAGAATATGATCATCGGCGTAGCCTCTGGCATCAGTTACACCCATTTTGCCATCGTCCTCACTCCCGTTGCCCTGTTGGGTCTCGGGTGTGTTTGGTTCGTGGTCAAACTGTTTTACCCGCAGGAATTTGCTACCAATAATTACTTTCCCATTCCCCCCACCCAGAAGGTGCATTACTACAAGCCGTTGCTGATCAAAACATCGCTCATCACCCTGGGGATGCTTGTCGCTTTCATTCTGGGAGTTCCGATCGCCACTGCAGCATTTATCGCTGCCTGTGCCCTGTTGCTCACCCGACGGGTGAAACCTGAAAAAGTCTTTGCCGAGATCGATTGGGGCATTCTGGTCTTTTTCTCTGCTCTGTTCATCGTCACCGGGGCGCTGGATAAAAATGGGGTGACCACTGCGCTGATGAACACCCTGAACCTCGCCGGGCATGAAAATGTGCTCAACCTCAGCCTGGTAACAGTTGTCCTCAGCAACCTGGTCTCAAATGTACCCGCCGTGCTCCTGCTCAGGCCGCTCATTGCCGCCATGAGCAACCCGGTGGCCGGTTGGCTCACCCTGGCAGCCGCCTCCACCCTGGCTGGCAACCTCACGTTACTGGGTTCGGTCGCCAACCTCATTGTTGCTGAGTCAGCTCACCGCCGCAAAGTGGAGCTTACCTTTTGGGAATATACCAAAGCTGGGGCAATCATCACGATACTTACGCTCGTCATCAGCACCGTTTGGTTACAACTCTTTATCTGGAAATAAAAAGAGGCCTCATGGCCTCTATTTGTTCTCGTAGATCTTCAGATCATTGATCGCTCTAAAAACGGCATCTCGTAAATAGTATCGGTAGCTTTGCCCGTCATAAATACGTTGGCGGATCTGATGGGATGAGATCTCAAGGATAGGCGCTTCTACCAAATGCACTTTGTGTCTGATTCCGGGCAAGATCTTCTCGAGAGATTCCAGATCCACCTGGTCTGCATGCCGGCGCATGACGCCGATACCATCGCACACCTTCACAAAATCTTGTGGGCGGTTCCACGTGGGCAGATCATGCAAAGAATCACCGCCCATCAGGTAAAACATCTCTGACCCCGGGAATTGCTCTTTGAGGATCTTGACTGTGTCAATGGCGTAATGAGGACCTGGTCGGTCGATATCTACACGTGAGATCTCGAATGCCGGATTCCCTTCGATGGCCTTGGCGACCAGTTTGACGCGGCCTTCAATTGGACTGACGTTGACATAGCGCTTGTGCGGTGGATTATCTGTCACTACCCAAAGCAGCTTGTCCAGGTTTAATTGCGTGCGGCATTCCTCTGCCAGGATCAGGTGCCCTACATGGGGAGGATCGAAGGTGCCGCCAAAAATGCCTATGCGCATCTAATTACTCCTGCCACTCCAACTCATTTTCACCAATAAATACACTATCGCCTTCTTCAATCCCTGCTTGACGCAGGGCATCATCCACACCCATTTTTTCCATCAAGCGTTGGAAGCGGCGGCGTGAGCCGTCATGTTCCCAGTAGGTCATTTCAGCCGCACGTTCGATCGCTTTCCCAATGACCCGGTAGGCTTCGTTCTCGCGAACGATCTCAAAAATTGTTGGGTCTTCTTCTGGTTTGTATACCGGAACTTCAGGTTCAGCAACTACTTCTTCCACGTACTGCTGCAATAGCTCATAGGCTTTCCAGAGTACCGGTGTTAAATTCTCATGGGTGGCAGCAGAAATCTCAAAGGGATAGTAACCACCTTTGGACAATTTCTTTTTGATCTCCGGCCATTTTTCCTTCACCTCGGGAACATCGACTTTATTAAAAACAACAACTTGAGGTTTTTTGCTCAATTTTGGATCGAACATAGCCAACTCAGAATTGATCTGAGAAAAATCCGCCAGGGGATCTTCACTCAAACCGTCTAATACGTGGATCAGCACCTTGGTGCGTTGGATATGCTTCAAGAAAGCATATCCCAAGCCGATTCCTTCATGAGCGCCTTCGATCAAACCCGGAATATCCGCCAGGATCAATGCGGTATCTTCGTCCAGGTTCGCCACGCCCAGGTTGGGTTCAATGGTGGTGAATGGATAATTTGCGATCTTGGGTGTTGCATTGGTAACAGAGGCTAAAAAGCTGGATTTTCCAGCGTTTGGCACGCCTACAATGCCAATATCTGCCAGGAGTTTCAACTCCAAGCGGAGATTTTTTTCTTGTGGCGGTTCGCCTTTTTCAGCGGTACGTGGAGCCTGGTTGCGAGACGTGGCAAAATGCTGGTTACCTAAACCACCCCGTCCGCCCTTACAGATGGTCAATTTTTGATGCGGCTCCACCAGATCACCCAGTAGTTCACCGCTGTCTTCATCGTAGATCAACGTTCCAGGCGGAACCTGCACAATAAGGTTGGGAGCAGATTTACCGGTCATGTTACTTGGACCGCCATTTTGACCGTCTTGAGCAACATATTTATGTTTATAGCGGAAGCTTTGCAAGGTATTCAGTGTGGGAATGACCTCAAAGATCACATCGCCGCCCCGACCACCGTCACCGCCATCCGGGCCACCCCGGGGAACAAATTTCTCGCGGTGAAAGTGGACAATACCAGCACCACCTCGTCCGGATCGAACAAAAATTTTGGCTTCATCTATAAACATATCAACATTCTTTCAGAAAAAATCAGGAATTGGGTTGGTTCAGGGTTCTCACCCATAAACAGTTTACACCCAATTCCTGATCAACATTCACGAATTACTTTTTCGCGAACTTCGCTTTGAGGATATCCTCAAGATTCGGTTTACCAATCTCCTGCAGTTCATAACGAACACGCTGCATCGGTTTATTCACTTTGATGATGCGGGTCAGATCGATCGGAGTGGCAGAGATCACCAGGTCAACATCGGCCTTATTGATGGTCTTCTCAAGATCTTTCACCATGGCATCGCCATAACCCATAGCAGGCAAGATAGCTCCCACCTTGGGATATTTGACGTACGTATCATGGATGGAGCCAACTGCGAAGGAATGAGGATCAACGATCTCACCAGCGCCAAAGCGGCGGGCAGCCACCCAACCAGCACCGTAAGCCATTTCACCGTGAGTCAGGGTCGGGCCATCTTCGATGACCAAAACGCGTTTGCCGCGGATGGCTTCAGGATCATCCACAAACAACGGAGATGCCCCTTCGATCACGACGGCATTCGGGTTCAACTCATGCAAAGTATCGCGGACTTCGATCACCTTGTTGGGATCGGCAGTATCAACCTTGTTGATGACAAATACGTCGGCCATGCGCACATTGGTCTCACCCGGATGGTAAGATTTCTCGTGACCGGGGCGATGGGGATCTGCAACAACAATATTCAGGTCAGATTTGTAGAAGGGGAAGTCATTGTTGCCACCGTCCCACAGGACGATATCTACTTCCTGTTCAGCCTGGCGCAAAATGGCTTCGTAATCCACACCGGCGTAGACGATGACGCCATTATCCAGATGCGGTTCGTATTCTTCACGCTCTTCGATGGTGCATTCGTGTTTGTCCAGATCGGCGTAAGAAGCAAAGCGCTGAACCTTCTGCTTCACCAGATCGCCATAAGGCATTGGGTGGCGGATTGCAGCAACTTTGTAGCCCATCTTGGTCAAGATATCAGCAACGCGGCGGGTGGTCTGGCTTTTACCAGAGCCGGTGCGCACGGCGCAGATAGAGACAACCGGTTTGATCGATTTGATCTGAGTGGTGTTCAAACCCATCAGACGGAAATCAGCACCGGCAGCATTCACGGTAGAAGCTTTGTGCATCACCACTTCGTGGGGAACATCACTGTAGGCAAAAACAACCTGCTCTACTTTGAGGTCTTTGATCAGTTTGACCAGGTCGCTCTCAGGGTAGATGGGAATTCCAGCCGGATACAAAGAACCAGCCAAAGCCGCAGGGTACTTTCTGCCGTCAATGTTGGGGATTTGCGTTGCGGTGAAGGCAACTACCTCATAATCATTATTGTCGCGAAAAAACACATTGAAGTTGTGAAAATCGCGTCCAGCGGCTCCCATAATTAACGTTCGGATTCGGGTCATACTTTAGTCATCTCCTTTTAATAATTTGGTCTACAAGACAATTTTCACATCGCTTGTGGGGCTGTGATGCCCAGCATAGCCAAACTATTGGCAATGGCCTGTCGGGCAGCGGCAACGAGGCGTAAACGCATGTTACGCACAGGTTCTTCTGCCTGTATAACTGGACATTGCCCATAGAAATCATTAAACGCCTGAGCCAGTTCAAATGCAAGTGAACTGATCACCAGAGGTTTCAAATCTCTGGCAGCTTTTTGGACCTCGTTCGGTAGACGGCTGATCAGGTCAACCAGGGTGATCTCAGCTTCGCTCAGCTCATAACCCGGCTGCATGGAAGCAGGGATGGTTCCCCCGGCTTTTCTTAGAATACTGTTGGCACGAACATAAGCATATTGGATATAGGGGGCTGCCTGTCCATTGAAATCAAGGGCAGATTCCCAATCAAATGTAACTACTTTTGCGCTTTCACGGGAGAGCATGGGGTATTTGATGGCACCAATACCCACAGCCTGAGCTACCTTAAACTTTTGTTCTTCAGAAAGGTCCGGGTTCTTCTCACGCACCACCTGCAACGCCCGTTCAGTTGCCTCGCGGATCAGATCTTCCAGGAAAACCACCGTACCATCTCGGGAAGCCATCACCACATTGCCGGGTAGGTTTACCAGTTCGTAGGGCACATGTTGGCACTGTGTGGCCCAGCTATATCCATCCAACTCAAGGGTTTTGAACAATTGTTGGAAGTGCAAAGATTGGCGAACATCCACAACATACAAAGATCGTTGCAGATCGGGGTAATCGGTAAACTTTTGGCGAGCCAGGGCCAGATCTTCGGTGGCATACAAAGCGGTGCTGTCTGAACGCAACACCACAAATACACGGAATTTTTCGTTCTTCAATCCCAGCTTTTCATCGATCTTTACCACCACCGCTCCACCATTGGCACGGTCATCTTCAGCAATACCCTTTTGGATCAGCTCTTCCACCATTTCGCGGCCGGGATGCTCAAACATGGAATTAAAGTAATACCGATCAAACTGGATGTCCAGCAAGCCATACATCTGCCGGAAACCTTCCAAAGACCATTCACGCGTCTCTTCCCAAAGTTTTACCACCTCTGGGTCACGTTTGTCCCAGCGACCATAAAGGGCGCGGATCTCTGCTTCGTATTCAGGGTTTTCTTCCAATCGGCGGGAAGCCTCAGTGTAGATGGCGCCCATCCATTTGGTCAGATCTTTTTCGGGTTTCTCTCCCATATGGAACTTCATATAGTTCCACAACCATTTGATCACATGCAAACCCATATCACCTGGATAGTTCGCCCGCACCACATCGTAACCGGCAGCGTCGAGTAAACGAGCCAGCACATCGCCCAAAATGGCGCTGCGTAAATGTCCCACATGAAAAGCTTTATGCGTGTTTGGTTGGGAGAACTCAACCATCCATTGCTGGTGGTTTCGCTCCCCACGGCCATACCCCTCCCCCTGCTCCAACACAGTATCGAGAACGCGCTGCATATAATCGCCCTGTTGGAAAAACAGGTTGAGGTAACCATTCACGCTTTCGATCTTGTCGAACTCTTTCAGGGAAGATAACCGCTCTGCCAGATCTGTGGCAATCTTCTGGGCACGCTCATTGACGTTACCCTTCTCGCCATTAAAAGATTTGGCAGCCAACTGGAAAAATGAAGTTGAAATTCCCCATCGTCCACTGAACGGAATCCAGGTCCATCGCAAATCGGATTCAGGATAATCCATCTCTTTGCAATAGCTCTGTATGATTGTTTCAATTGCTTTTTGTTCAGCTTCAAACATAGCTCAACCTCATCGCCTCCGTTAGTGTCGTCAGGATTATAACACACGGTCTCTCAAATAGAAATTTATGGGTGAAGGCCGGATTAAAAAGCAAAAGTGGGAGTGTAACCTCCCACTTGCTTTGCGTTTCAAACGTTAATGAAATTACTCCAGAGTTGCAAGCTTTTTCATCAAACGACTTTTTCGGCGGGCCGCATTGTTCTTGTGGATAACGCCCTTCTGTGCAGCTTTATCGAGTGCGCTGATGGCCTCGAGGGTGGCTGCTTTGGCTGTTTCGGCATCATTCCCTTCGATAGCTTTGCGAGCGCGGCTGACAAAAGTACGGGCCACACCGCGATAAACGCGGTTGCGAACACGCTTCTTTTCGTTTTGCTTGTTGCGTTTGATTGCAGACTTAATATTAGCCAACTTATTCCTCCAACAACTTATTTCCAGTGCGAGGGTCGAGGGCAAGCACTGTTCGGATGGCGTACAAATTTTACCCCAGCCCACTCTGTTTGTCTAGATGAAGGGCTATGAGATTATTTTGCCTCGTTCAGTAACCCTTGCACAAGCTGGCTTTTCTCGGCTGCACTCAAATTAGCGGTCGGGTGCATCCAAACATAATAGAATGGAGGCATCTCACCTTCTTGCACAAGCTGGGCGGCACCTTCGAACAATGCCTGACTGACAACCGAATTAGATGGCCAGTCGCTAAAGTTGAGGTTTTGCCGGGCTTCTTGCACATCATGTGCCAGTAACCAGGAAGCAGGGGCAACATTGCTGTACCAGGGCCAGGTGGTTTCATTCGAGTGGCAATCGTAACAGGCTCTTGCCACCAGATTTTGAGTAGCGGGGTCTTTCCAAACAGGTTCAGCAACCACCGCTGGATTGGTATGATCCTTTCCGTAAGGGACTAATTGGATCACGCCAAACAGAAGTACCAAAGCTACCAACGCCTTCACCCACCAGGACCACTTTTTCATTTTCGCTCCCTGAAGGAAAACTAATTTTTACTTATCCTGTAACGCGGCTACACCGGGCAACTCGAGCCCTTCGAGCATTTCCAAAGAAGCACCACCACCCGTGGAGATATGGGTGATCTTATCGGAAAGGCCAGATTCTTGGATGGCTGCAACAGAATCGCCACCACCAATGATGCTGATGGCTTTGCTGGCTGCAACTTCTTTGGCGATACCATAAGTACCGACTGCGAACTTGGGGAACTCGAACACGCCCATCGGTCCATTCCAGACCACTGTACCGGCAGCTTCGATGACTTTGCCATAAGCCTTGATGGTTTCAGGGCCAATATCCAGAATGCGCCAACCGTCGGGGATGGGGCCAACAGCAATGGTCTTGGTAGCTGCTTCTGCATCAAATTTATCGCCCAAAACAACATCAACGGGCAGGCGCAATTTGGATCCACCAAT
>CAZWKK010000027.1:7399-13150 GCA_964634855.1 uncultured Anaerolinea sp. | reverse complement strand
TGAGGCAGCCATACCATCCAGTGATAAATGACAAAATGCGATAATTTTTCTCATATTTGTATTGTATGAAAATCTGAGGCAATTTTCAACCCTAGATAAATGAGAAATCAAATAAACAAAAAAATTGCCATTGCGTTTTCTAGTTGTGATTTGTGGAAAGGATTGGCTTCTCCCACTGGAAAATCTAAATCATTCAGCCTTTCTGATAATTGAAATAATGCGTAAGTAACCCCCAATCAAAAATTAACGAGAAGCACTAATAATTGTTTATTACTATTGTTTTATCTCTGAGATATATAATTAATTGTCTAGGTTTTATTCATGAGGATATAAAAATGGAACTTATGTATGCTGCAATTTGCTTTTGCCGAACATGTTCTGAACCCTTACTAAATAGCTGGAAAGGTTGGCCGTTAAAAGATCGAATACCTGCGTTACCAATAATTGAAAATGATAAATGTCCTACTTGTGGTAGTACAAATCTTCTATTTTCTTCTCAAATTGAATGGATAAATGTTCATGGAGAGGGGAACACAGGGTTACCAGATTACTGGAAGTTATTGATCACCAATCGAATTGGTAACTTTGATCAATTACCCGCACATTGGGGATTTCCATATTTTGGATTAGATGTTTGTCCTTTATGTGGTTCCACAATAATTGTTAGTCAACATCAAGGGAATCATTCTCAAGAATTTGTTGGTCAATGTACTTCATGTGATTATTTTTCAAGAGTTCATCAATCTAGAATTTCTAGCAGATAACTATAGCAATCTGATGTAGTTTTTGTAACGGTTACTTAATTTGAATTACCCCACTCCATTTTCGTATAATGAAATAGTAAGTTAATTTATTTACAGGGGGGATTCTATGAAACAAGAACTAAGACTAGCCGTTTACGTCTACAAAGATAATAATGAAAAAATCTTCTATATGTTTAGGAAGGATTATAAGAAAGTTACTTACTCAAATAAGTATGATGTAATCCTTTCTCTTTTAAGTGAAGGATGGGGTACTACAGCAAAAGATGAATTTAGGGTCGATTTACCTTTGAGCAATTGGGTTGGAGTTATGTACTTTAACAAACTCACAAAGTAGTAACTAAAACCCCTTTATTTTTTGATTAAAGGGGTTTTTAGTATTAAAGTCGGAATCAATCCCGCTCTGCTATTAGAGTGATTTTCAAAAGGTACATTGAAAGAAATATTCTTGCCATTTTCTGAAGCGTATTCATCGCTAGAATCATTCTGTTCGATTCCAACCCGCCTTTGCAATCCCAAACAGCCGTGACGGAGGCAAAGAACATCACCTCCTCCTTTGGGATGAGAACCTCGGTTAAACAAAAAACCCGCTTTCGCGGGAATTTGTTGGCTGGGGGCAAAGGACATTTGTCCCCCTGTGGGATGAGAACCTCGGTTAAAAGAAAATCCCACTCTTTCGAGTGGGATATGGCTGGGGGCAAAGGATTCGAACCTCTACAGGCAAATCCAGAATCTGCAGTCCTGCCATTAGACGAGCCCCCAGAGCGAGAAACATTTTACCACCCCCTCATTGGCTTGTCTAGGATTTTGAGCAATTTACGCTCAACGGGTTCTAGGCAAACCCCAATCCCTTTTCCTTCATCGAGACAAACTTGCCGTATCCGATGACCAAATGATCGAGCACCTCAATATCCAGCAGCTTGCCGGCCTGCACCACAGAGCGCGTCAGGGCCACATCCTCAGGGCTGGGGGTCGGGTCCCCGCTCGGATGGTTGTGCGCCAGGATCAACGATGCCGCCGACTTTTGTATGGCCATCCGGAACAACTCCCCCACCCGCACCAGCGACTGATTGAGCGAGCCCACGTACACCGTCTCAACCGAGAGCAGTTTGTTCCGTGTATCCAGCAAGATCACGCGCAACTGTTCCTGGCGCAACCCCTGCATATCCAGTTGGATCAACTCCGCTGCTGCCTGCGGCGTGGAGATCGGCCCGCTCTCGCTGGCCTGTTCCTTGGCCATGCGACTGCCCAGTTCAATGGCCGCCTTGATCTGCGCGGCTTTGGCCATGCCCAGTCCATGGATCTGGCACATCTCCTCAAGGCTGGCCCGCTGAATGCCTGCCAGCCCACCCAGCTTATCTAAAATGAGTTGGCCGAGTTGCACAGAGTTTAGCCCTGGTATGCCTACACGCAGCAATATAGCCAACAGTTCCGCTTTGCTCAACGCGCCTGGGCCGGCCTTTGCCAACCGCTCTCGAGGCCGTTCATCTGCTGGTAATTCCGTAATTCGGTACGTCCCCATGCTTTCCCTTGGCATTTTTCCACCTTGTTTGCCGATTTGAATGATTAAATATACCATTCCCCGCTTTCTTCTTGGTAAAATCTCCATAAAGGTTCACCCCGACCTTCAGACTTAAAATCGGCGAAGGCTCTGCGCTTCCATGCTATAATCTCAGTTTGGGAGAATTTCAGATGATCGATCCTGCCCTGCTCAAACAATTGACCATGATCGGAACCGGTTTTGCTGCAGCTTTTCTGGCGGCACTGTGGTTGAGCCTGATTTTCTGGACCTTTCGCGACATTCGCTCGCGCAGCCGTGACCCGCTGATGCGGGTGTTGGCGGTGATCGTTGCGGCACTGCTCTTCTTGCCTGGTATCCTGGTTTACCTGGTCCTGCGTCCCTCACACACCCTGGAAGAAGAATATCAGCACGCCCTGGAAGAGGAAGCACTGCTGCAAAGCATCGAAGAAGCCAGTCTCTGCCCCGGCTGCAACCATCATGTTCACGCTGATTGGATCGCCTGTCCCAATTGCCATACTGTGCTAAAGAAGACCTGCACCTCTTGCGGTAAAAGCTTGCAGCTTTCCTGGAACCTCTGCCCTTACTGCGCCACACCGGTTCCAGGCGCCTCTAAAGAAGCCGCCTCAGAACCCTCTTTTTCTGATCCCAAAGAAGAGACCCCTGGTTCCTTCTCTGATATTGAAAATCAATCCTGACCGGATGTGAACATTGACGAATTCTCTCGCTCAAATTGAGCCAATCGATTACCTGCTGATCGGCCATGTGACGCAAGACGTGGTGCCAGAAGGGTTTGCCCTGGGGGGCACCGTTTCTTATGCCGCCCTCACTGCCCGCTCCTTTGGCAAGCGGGTGGGCATCATCACCGCCTGCACGCCAGATCTGGCGCTGCCTGAACTGGATGGTATTGCTGTGCTACGCAAGCGTTCAGCCGCAAATTCGACCTTTGAGAACATCAACACCCCGCAAGGACGCATTCAAACCATCCGTGCCGTTGCCGAAAAGATCAGCGCAGCCGATGTTCCTGATATCTGGCGCAACACGCCCATCGTTCACCTGGGTCCTGTAGCCGCCGAGTTGGATGCAGACCTGGCACAGGCCTTCCCGCACTCCCTGCTGGGCATCACCCCTCAGGGGTGGCTGCGCGCCTGGGACGACCAGGGTCGCGTTTCTTTCACTGATTGGCCAGGTGCTGTAAACGTCTTGACCCATGCCAACGTGGTGATCCTCAGCCTGGAAGATGTACGCGGCAGCGAAGACGTGATCCAGGAATACTCCAGTGAGGTGCCCGTGTTTGTGGTCACCGAAGGAGCCAAAGGCTCCCGCGTGTATTGGAATGGCGATGTGCGAACCATCCGCCCGCCGATTGAAAATGAGGTTGACCCCGTTGGCGCTGGCGATATCTTCGCCTCATCTTTCTTCATTCGTTATAACGATACGCGCGACCCCTGGGAATCTGCCCGGGTAGCCACCCTTCTGGCGGCAAAGTCCGTCACCCGTCGTAAATTGGCCGGTGTCCCCTCACCGGATGAAGTACACACTGCGTTAGCAGAAATCCTTTAATGGCAGGCCTATGACACGCATTCACACTCTCGTTAATCAAAAAGGTGGTGTTGGTAAAACAACAACTGCCATTAACCTCGGCGCCTACTTGGGCATCTATGGTCAGCGTGTTCTGCTCATTGACCTCGATCCTCAGGCCAACGCGACCTCTTCCCTGGGTATTGATAAATACACGGTAAAAAAGGGCACCTACGATGTTCTGCTTGGGCAGGAACCCATTGCTCCCCACATTTTGTACAACCCCAAGCTCAAGATCAGCCTGCTGCCGGCATCCCCATCTTTGGCCGGCGCCGAAGTGGAACTCATCGACCTGCCCCAACGCGAATCACGCTTGCGTGAAGCCATCAAGCCCATCATCGACCGCTACGATTACATTCTGGTCGATTGCCCTCCCTCCTTAAGCCTGCTCACCGTCAACGGCCTCATGGCTGCCCGTGATGGCGTCATCATTCCGGTGCAATGTGAATATCTGGCTTTGGAAGGTCTCGGTCAGCTTACCCAGACTCTCAACCGCATCCGCACCTCGCTGTATGCTGATCTCAAAGTCCGCGGTGTGATCCTTACCATGTTCGACGGCCGTACCAATTTAGCTGTAGATGTGGTCAGCGAGGTGAAAAAACACTTCCCCACTCAGGTCATGTCTTCGGTCATTCCTCGCAGTGTCCGGCTGGCAGAGGCACCCTCTTACGGCTTGCCAATTGCCTATTACGCCGCTGAAACCAACGCCGCCAAAACCTACGCCGCGCTGGCCAAAGAGATGATGACCCAGGATGGGGTCAAATTTGAAGAACCAACCAAACAGGCAGGTACAAATGGCTCATAAAGGTGGACTTGGTAAAGGCCTGGATGCACTGATCCCCGGCGAAGTAACAGACCAACCCAATACCAATGCCGGTGTGGCATTCGTTCAGATCGATCTCATCAGCCCCAACCCGTTGCAGCCGCGCTCGCTGATGCACAGCGAAGAGTTGGAAGACCTTTCCAATTCCATTCGCGAGCATGGCGTGCTGCAACCCCTCGTGGTCACCTTTGACCCCCTCACCGGGCTTTACACGCTCATCGCCGGTGAAAGACGCTTACGTGCCTCCAAACTGGCAGGGCTTGACCGTGTGCCCGTCATCGTGCGTGAGGTCACCAACCAGGAACGTCTGGAACTCGCACTGATCGAAAATGTGCAACGGTCTGATCTGTCTCCATTGGAGACCGCGGAAGCCTACCGCGAACTGGCGGAAGATTTTCACCTCTCCCATGAAGAGATCAGCACCCGTGTGGGCAAGAGCCGCGTCTCAGTTACCAATACCTTGCGCCTGCTTAAATTACCCGACGGAGTCTTAAAAGCACTGGCAGAAAATCAGATCACCGAAGGTCATGCCCGCGCTCTGTTAGCCTTACCCAACCCACAAGGGCAAAACGCCGCCTGTCAGACCATCATCGCCCATGAGATGAACGTCCGCCAGGCTGAAGAATTGGTACACAAATTGATGGGTCAGAAGCCTGAACCCGCCCCTGAAAAGGTGACTCCACCCGAAGTGAAGGAAGTGGAAGAACGCCTGAGGGAAAAATTGGGCACCCGCGTCACCTTGCAGCACGGCAAAAAAGGCGGCTCCCTCACCATTCATTACTATTCAGACGAAGAGCTGGATTCTCTGCTCCGTCAATTGCTCGGAGAGTGACCTTGATACTCCTCGTCAACGGACGCATCGGATATACTGCCGCCACGCGGCAATCGAGTGCGCTTGCCGTCGAGGGAGATCGTATCACTGCTATTGGTTCTACTGCTGAGATCCTCGCACTCAGCTCGCCCACAACGCAGGTCATTGATCTGGCTGGCCAGTCTGTTCTGCCAGGTCTCGCAGATGCCCACTTGCACATGGGCATGTACGCTGAATTCTTGCAGCTGATCGATTG
>CAZWKK010000027.1:2188-7299 GCA_964634855.1 uncultured Anaerolinea sp. | reverse complement strand
CGCCCAGGCGCAATTACTTGGCTACGGTCTTACCTCGGTTCACGATTTCGATTCCCTCACCAGTTACGAAACCCTGCTTTCTCTGCATCAAAAGAATAAACTGCTGCTCCGTGTATGTAAAAGCATCCCCTTCGAAAAATTGAATTGGGCGATTGAAAACGGCATCCACACCGGTGACGGTAATCAGTTTCTCCGCTGGGGATCGCTCAAACTCTTTGCAGATGGTGCACTGGGGCCGCAAACTGCCGCCATGCTGCGCCCGTACTCTGGCTCAGAGGATAAACTGGGCAAGCTTCAGCTCAGCGCAGATGACATATTTGAGATCGGCATAAAAGCCTCCAGTCACGGCATCAGCCTGGCTGTCCATGCCATCGGGGACCGTGCCACTCATGAAGTGCTCAACGGTTTTGGTATGCTGCGAGAATACGAAAAACGACATGCCCTGCCGCATCTCAAACACCGCATTGAACATCTTCAATTGCTCCACCCCGATAATATCAAGAAGGCCGCCCAATTGGACCTGGTAGCCTCCATGCAACCCGTCCATGCCACATCCGACATGTTCACCGCCGATAAATACTGGGGCGATCGCAGTCGTTATGCCTACGCGTGGAATTCGCTTTCAGATGTGGGTACAACGTTGGTCTTCGGCTCAGATGCGCCTGTAGAAAGCCCCAATCCATTCTGGGGAATTCATGCCGCCGTTACCCGTCGCCGTCAGGATGGGTCTCCCTCAGTCGATGGCTGGTACCCGGAACAACGGATCAGCCTGCTGCAAGCGCTGGATGGCTATACCTACCAGCCTGCTGTTCTGGCAGGGTTTGAGTCGGGAGACATTCAGGTGGGTAAAATGGCCGATCTGCTGATCCTTGATGAAAATCTGGATACAATAGAATTACAAGACATACATAAGATTCGGCCACAGAAAATGATGGTGGCAGGTAAATGGGTTGACCAATCGGCGCCCTTATAAAGGAGTTTGTACATGGCCCTTACTCCAGAGATCTTGATTCCGCGTATCGGAGACGTCCTTGTAGAACAGGGATTGATCTCCGAAATTCAACTGACGGACGCCCTCAAAAAGCAAAAAGAATTACGCGAGTCTACTGGCGATGCCCCCTTATTAGGCCAGATCCTGGTTCAGATGGGCATGATCGACCAGGATACCCTAAACCAGGCCATCACCCGGCAAGTGCTCACCCTGCAGAACAACCTCATCAAGGCCAATGAAACTCTGGAACAGCGCGTCATAGAACGTACCCGGGAACTGGAAGAAGCTTATAAAAAGCTGGCTGAACTTTCCGCCCTTAAAACGAACTTTATTTCGAATATTTCTCACGAGCTGCGCACCCCCATGACACATATAGAAGGCTATGTGGAACTCCTTCTCAACAATGGTCTCGGTGATCTGACTCCGGACCAGTTGGAAGCGATGCGCGTGGTCAAGAAAGCCTCCCTCCGCCTGGAAAGGCTCATCGAAGACCTAATCCTCTTCACCACTTCAGAATCCAACAAATTGGTTTTGGAAAAATCCCAATTCAATATCACGCCTGTCATCATTGATGCTGAAGAGCGGTTGGCTGAATACGCCCGCAACAAAGAGATCCAGTTGGGTACACGGCTGCCAGCCGAAAACCTCACCGTTTTTGCCGACAAGAACAAGATCTCCTGGGTGGTCCACCAATTGTTAGAAAACGCAGTCAAATTCACCGCAGAAGGCGGCAAAGTGGTCTTGGCTGTCGAGTCCAACCCGAAAGCAGTCAAGATCTCGGTGCTGGATACAGGTATCGGGATTGCGCCAGACAAATTGGCAGAGATATTTGAACCCTTCCATCAATTGGATGGATCTTCCACTCGCAAGCAAGGTGGCACAGGGCTTGGCCTATCATTGGCGCAAACTATCATCACAGCCCATCAGTCCAAGATCATTGTAGAGTCAATTCCTGGAAAAGGCAGTTCATTTTCGTTTGAACTTCCTTCCAATCCAGAAACCTTATTGTAGGATCGGTCCTCACCTTACATAGAAGGAAGAGAAATAAGGGGGGATTAAAAATATCATGATTCGTTACCTGGCAAAGGTGTACTCTGTTTCAGTTTTCCGAGCCCATTCTCGCCAACTTTTATTTCATTCTCTTGATTAATCATAATAGAATGCGTATATAATTAATACTATGCAGAGCAATTTAGCCCTAAATGATTTCTCGTCTGAGACCCTCTATGCCATCAGTAAAACGGCTTCAACCAATAAAAATTGGAAGGAGCTGCTTGATGATGTACTGACTCTATCCCGGCAGTATTTCATCGTCGACAATCTGGCCATCTTCCTCACCGATCCAGATACAGGCAGGATCGATGTCGTTTACGCCAAATCCTTCGGCCGGGGCAAATCTGCTGAAGCTGATGTATCCTGGGGAGAAACAGTCGCCAATCAGGTGGTGCAAAACCAACAATTGCACCTGGAAAAACCCGCGTCTTCCAATAATGCTGACCGGTTTGCTCAGCCTTATATTCTGGCAATTCCCTTGCTCCCCACCGAAGCCATGCCAGGGGCAGTCACTTTCATCCGTTTCGGCGGCCCAGATTACACCGATGAATCCATCCGCTATGCCACCTTCCTGACCAATCAGGTCAACAGCATCTTACAAAAGAAAGTGCTGCAAGAGACCACCCAAAAGCTGATGGATAAATCCAGCGAAAAGCAGTTACAGGAATCTTTCATTAACACCATCTCACACGAGTTGCGTAATCCGCTCGGATTCATCAAGGGATACACCACTACGCTTTTGCGAGAAGACACCCGCTGGGATACCACCACCCAGACTGATTTTCTCAAGATCATTGACCGCGAAACCAACAACCTGCAGGAACTGATCGATAACCTGCTAGATTCTTCTCGTCTGCAAAGCGGCCAAATGAAGTTCGATTCTCAGATCGTCCGTGTAGATGCTCTCATCCGAGACGAGCTCAGCCGTGCCCAGGTGAACCATCCTGGCCTGAAGATCCACCTCGATTTCGAGGAACCGGTTCACACAATCGAAGGCGATCCAAGGCGGCTGGCACAAGTATTGGACAACCTCATCAATAACTCCATCAAATACGCGCCTGGAAAAGATGTCTTTATCACCACGCGTAACAGCAAGGAATTCCTGATCATCGATTATCGCGATGCAGGCCAGGGCATCCCAGAAAAGTTTCTGTCCAACCTCTTTACCCGCTTCTTTAGAGACCCCGAGCAATCCATCAAGGTCCACGGCTCAGGTCTTGGTCTTTCGATCTGTAAAGAGATCATCGAACACCACAATGGCGAGATCACGGCCAGTTGCCCGCCTGGTTGGGGGCTGGTCTTTACCATTCGTCTTCCTTATTCACAGTTTTCTGCTCAAGCAGATGCAGGAGTGAAATAATATGAGCACCAAGATCCTAGTCGTTGATGACGAACCGTTATATATTCGCCTTCTAAAAGTGAACCTGGAGGCTGAAGGGTACGAGGTTTCCACCGCTGAAAATGGCGAAGAAGCCCTCGATTCACTTTCGATTAACACACCGGATCTCATCATTATGGACGTGATGATGCCAAAGCTGGATGGGGTGACAACATGCCAGCGTATTCGCCAGTTCTCAAATGTGCCCATTATTCTGCTCACTGCTTTGGGAGAAGAGCAAGACCGCGTCAATGGCTTGAACATCGGCGCGGATGATTACGTGGTTAAGCCATTCTCTGCCACCGAGCTGGTAGCCCGTGTTCGTGCTGTTTTGCGCCGCGCTCAGAACCAACAACAGTCCGTTGAAACACGCATCTTTACCCACGGAGACCTGCGCATTGACATTGCCAAGGCTGAGGTCTGGAAGAACGACCGCCAGGTCTACCTTTCTGCCACCGAATACAAAATGCTCATCTTGTTCGCTTATCATGTCGGACAGGTGATCACTGCAGAAGAATTGTTAGAAGCCACCTGGGGCGCATCTTATAAAGATGAAAAAGAGATCCTCTGGGTCAGTATTGCCCGTTTGCGCCAGAAATTAGAAGACAACCCGCACTCCCCTGTTCATATCGTCACTCGTACCGGTTTGGGTTACCAAATGCCGGTCATCTAACCCGTTCAACATAAGGGGAACCATGGTCACTCAATTTGATGAAAAAGGCAAGTTCTTCTCAGATGTCATCCAAAAAGAACCCGTCGCGGTGACGATCCAACTCGCCGGTTCGCGCGTTCACGGCTCCATTCATATTCGCAATGAATCACGCCTCAAAGAAGAATTGGATGATCCCACGCCTTTCCTCGCTGTGACCCACGCTGATGTTTACAACGCAGATGGCCTCACCCACCTTTTTTCTACCCGCTTCGTCGCCATCAATAAAGCCCAGATCATTTGGATCACCTCAGATAAAGACATCAGTTTCAAAGAAGTGGACCAATGAGCGACCAGAATAGTAAGCTAATGGATGTTCGCGCCACCATTCTACCTTTGTTGCTCCGTGACCTGGAAAACTACAAGGTGCCTGTCAAAGATCGACAGATGGCGATCGAACAATTTACGCCCAAATATGTTAAACAGCTCTCCCTACAACTGACAGAATCAGATATCAAAACCCTCACGCAGATCATGGTCGATGAGGTACTTGGGTTTGGCATACTTCAGCCGCTTTTGGAAGACCCACAGGTGACGGAGATCATGGTCAATGGCACCCAACCGGTTTATGTGGAAAAAGCCGGTTTGCTCTCAGAGACCGATATTCGCTTCAATAACGACGATGAGATCCTACGCATCATTGACCGCATCGTGCTGCCCCTGGGACGCCGCGTAGATGCAGAAAACCCGACCGTGGATGCTCGTCTACCTGATGGCTCCCGTGTAAATGCAGTAGTGCCTCCGGTAGCCATTGATGGGCCGCTCCTCACCATCCGAAAATTTGCCCAGGATAAATACTCCATCGAACAGCTCATCGACATGGGCACCATGACCGACCACATGGCCACTTTCATCCAGGCTTGCGTGGTCTCCCGCCTGAACATTCTTATCACCGGCGGCACAGGGTCTGGGAAAACGACGATGCTCAATGCCATCTCCGGGTTTATCCCCGAAGGGGAACGCATCATTACCATTGAAGA
>CAZWKK010000027.1:0-2088 GCA_964634855.1 uncultured Anaerolinea sp. | reverse complement strand
GATGCCATCTACCGCATGGAGACCATGACCCTCATGTCAGAGTTGGATCTGCCCATCAAGGTGATCAGGGCTCAGATAGCCTCTGCCATCGATCTCATCATCCACCTCTCGCGCCTTAAAGGCGGAAGCCGTACCATCACATACATCACCGAGATCTCTGGCATGGAAGCGGATACTGTGGTTATGTCAGATGTCTTTAAATTTGAGCAAACCGGTATTGACCGTACTGGCGCGGTGATGGGTGAACTACGGCCAACCGGCATCCGCCCGCTTTTCACCACCAAACTGGAAGCCAACGGTTTCAAGCTCAGCCCAGAAGTTTTTGGTGCCAACCTGGCAGAGATCTTACGTGACCAACAGCGAAAATGATCCCCAGAAAAACGAAAATGCTATAATAACTTTTCAATTTGAATAAATGGAAAGAGGTAGAAGATGGATTCCAGACTAATGACCATCAAGGCGAAAAAGATCGGATTATTCCTGAGACAGGCCAGAGAGAACCGCCGTTTAAGCGTTGAAGATTGCGCAAATTGGCTGGGACTGACCGCAGAGGAATATTCGGCGTTTGAGACAGGTGACTTGCTGCTCTCACTGCCGCAGATCGAATCTTTGGCATATTATCTGGATTATTCCTTTGATGCACTTGTTGAAGGAAATTCGCCTGCCACTTCACAAACCAAAGCAGACGCATCCACCAACCACGACCTGTTGGGGTTGCGTGATCGCATCATTTCTGTGGCGCTTAAACACAGCCGCATCTCTCAAGGGCTTTCTGTAGAAGAACTAGCTTCAGTTGCTGGCATCTCCACAGCCGAATTGACAGGATATGAAGAAGAACTTCGCCCCATTCCCTATTTACATTTAGAATCGCTTCTATCTGCACTAAAACTTTCGACCAATGAGTTCTTTGCCCAATCAGGACCTCTTAGCTTGCAACATCAGCCCGTGAATGCCGCTCCCACTGCAGAAGCGGCACAACCTGCCGTATCGACCCAAAACCCAGAACTTGAAGGACTCTCTGAAGATGTGCTGTCCTTCATCTCCAAACCAGTCAACCGTCCCTACCTGGACCTCGCCATGCGATTGAGCAAAATGGAAGCCGATAAACTACGCGCTATCGCATCCAGCTTGTTGGAGATCACCTACTAGCCCATGAACCTCGAAGCTGAACAACTCAAACAACTTGGCTTACAGCAATTCCAGAAAAACCAATTTAAAGCAGCATCCGAATCGTTCCAGAATTGTGTAACGCTCCTGGAATTTGATGGGATGACCCCAGAATCGGCTGAGATGCGCAACAACCTTGCCGTGGCACTCGTACGCATTAAATCCTATCAAGAGGCCCTGCAAGCCCTTCAGGGCACGCCAGAAGCCTTTCTTGCTGCTGGTGACGAACAGAAACAAGGTATGGCATTTGCCAACCTTGGTAATGCCCTGGAAGGGCTAAAGGAGAACGAGGCTGCGATCGAGGCTTATGAAAAAGCCATTGAATGCTTCAAAACTTGTGGGGAGAAAAAATTTCTCAGCGTCACTCTAAAGTATCTCTCAGATTTGCAAATGAAATCGGGCAGACAATATCAAGCACTGGCCTCTTTGCAATCTTCCTATGAAGAATCACCAGAGGCTAACCTGAAGACCAATTTTTTCAAACGCGGATTAGATTTCATCATCAATAAGATCACAAAAAGATAAGCTCCTCAACTCCAGACCATGGCAGAAGTTTTTAAGATCGTTCAGGCAACCAAAAAGGACATCAGTGCCATCAGTGCGTTTCTTGAGACTGCACAGTACATTCACAGGCATCTCGATTGGCAGCCGTTGATCGACTGGGTGGGAAGTGAACCTTTCTTGTTGCTGGTAGACCCTTCAGGCGACATTCAGGCAGTTTTGGCGCTACCCCCTGATCCGCCTCAGATCGCCTGGGTTCACTGTTTTGCCTGTTCAACTGCCCTCACCCCTAATCAGGCCTGGCGCAGTCTTTTTTCCGGTGCAAGTGAACACCTACAAAGACAAAACGCAATGCCGATTGCCGTTGGACTGGAAGAATGGTTCACTCAACTTCTATGTACAGAAGGATTCTCCATTCAA
>CAZWKK010000026.1:7051-13925 GCA_964634855.1 uncultured Anaerolinea sp. | reverse complement strand
TGGTTGGCCGTCATGCTGGACCAGCGCTACTTTAGGCTGACTGCGGTTGATGCAGCGCAAAAAATGTTTGGGCTCGTCTTCACGGTTGCTTTTATCAACTTCCTGCCCGCCTTGTTGAGCTTTGTGGTCAACGGCCCGGTCGTCACCTGGGATCTACCCAATTATTTCACCAGCTTCCTGGCCTTGCTCAGCCTCATCCAGGTGATCGTCATTGCCGTTGGCGGCTTGCTCTTCACCGGCATCACTGCCCTGATCGCCAACGCCGTGCAACGCAAAGCTAGCAAATAACAACCCAGAGGGCCGACCATGATCAAAACCCGGGGTGCCTGGTTTAGCGACGAACACAACCGAATCTTGCTGCTGCGCGGGGTCAACCTGGGCGGCAGCTCCAAAGTACCTGCGCGGCCAGATGGTGCCACCTACAAATTTGATGGCTTTTTTGAGGATCGTACCGTCAGCTTTGTTGGCAGGCCCTTCCCATTGGAAGAAGCGGATGAACACTTTACCCGCCTGAAAGCCTGGGGAGTGAACTTCATCCGCTTTCTGATCACCTGGGAAGCCGTTGAACACGCCGGCCCTGGCCTCTACGACGAAGAGTATCTGGATTACCTGTACAAGATCATACAAAAGGCCGCTGACCATGGGCTTGACCTGTTCATTGATCCGCACATGGATGTTTGGTCGCGTTTCTCCGGCGGTGATGGCGCACCTGGCTGGACCTTTGACGTGCTGGGCATGGACATCCGCAAGATCCATGAGACAGGAGCCGCTTTTGTGCATCAGGTGCACGGCGACCCCTTCCCACGCATGATCTGGATCACCAACAATCACAAATATGCTGCAGCCACCCTGTACACCCTTTTCTTTGCCGGCAATGATTTCGCTCCCGACTGCCAAGTGGAGGGTGTACCGGTGCAGGAGTACCTTCAAGAACACTACATCAATGCCATGCGCCAGGTGGTGAGCAAACTCAAAGAGCTTCCCAACGTGATCGGCTACGATACGCTCAACGAACCGGCGGCCGGCTACATCGGCTTTGCCGATCTCACCCAGAACTTCGCCGAGATCCAGATCGGCCCCAGCCCCACCCCGTGGCAGAATTTCCAGGCGGCTTCTGGCTTCCCCTGCCAGATCAATGTGATGACACGCCAACTGGCAGGCACACGCAAAGTGGACGAAGAGATACTCAACCCCAACCGGGTATCCCTGTTCAAGGCTGACACTCAATGCCCGTGGCGGCAGGCTGGAGTCTGGCAAGTCAATGAGGTGGGTCAGCCACAACTGCTCAAACCCGATTACTTTACCCGGGTCAACGGCCGCGCGGTAGACTTCAACCGCGATTACTTTAAGCCATTTGTGGCGAAGTTCACTCAAGCAGTGCGCGCCATTGACCCTGACAGCTTGATCTTCCTTGAAACTGTGCCCAACACCCACTCCCCTGAATACGCTGAGGGTGAATTGAGCAACACCGTCTATGCCGCACACTGGTACGACGACATGGTGTTGGTGCTCAAGCGCTTCATTCCCTGGCTGGGCTACGACACTCTAACCGACACCATCGCAATCGGCGCGCGCAAGATACGCAAGGTGTTTGCCGGCACCCTAGGGATGGTCAAACAGGAAGCCATCACCAAAATGGGCGGCCTGCCAACGATCATCGGCGAGGTGGGCATTCCCTTTGACCTGAATGATCGCAAGGCCTACAAGAGCGGCGACTTCTCGGCGCAAGAGAAGGCGCTTCACCGCGACCTGACCGCCCTGGATGACAACCTGCTCAGCTACACCCTGTGGAATTACACTTCAGATAACAGCAACGCCCACGGGGACTTGTGGAACGATGAAGACCTTTCCATCTTCAGCCGTGACCAGCAAACCGACCCGGCAGACATCAATTCTGGCGGACGCGGCTTGCGCGCCCTGCTGCGGCCGTATCCCATCAAGACAGCGGGAACACCGCTCAAAATGGAATTTAATATGAACACGGCTGCATATTATTACGAATTCGCCGGTGACCCCGGCATTGAGGCGCCGACCGAGCTTTACCTGCCCGCCTTCCAGTATCCCAATGGCTGCCAGGTGACCGTCTCTGACGGCACCTACAAGATCGATAGCGTTGCTCAACGTTTGTACTACAACGCCGGGCAGCAAGAATTGCACCGCATCGAACTAAAAAAGATCTAGGTCATCTCCGGGCTGGCAGCGCCTTGTTGCTGGCTCGGTCATTTATTCAATGGAGGAAAATATGGCTCATTTACCGGTGGATCACAGTGACGTTCCGATTCGGCTTTTCAAATCGGACTTCCTGGAATTTTTTACCCATATCAGCCCCCTGGCGGTGATCATTATTTGGGTGCCAGTGGTAGGGTACTTCTTGGTGGCGTCCGTTTTGGCTGTACCTGCAGGCGGCTTTCCCTTCTTCATCCCCATCTGCTTTTTGGCAGGGTTGTTCTTGTGGACGTTGGCAGAATACACCTTGCACCGCTTTGTATTCCACTTTGAACCCAAAAGCGAACAGGCCAAACGCATCGTCTTTCTTTTCCACGGCATCCATCACGCCCAGCCGCAGATCAAAACACGCCTGGTGATGCCGCCCGTGGTGAGCATTCCATTGGCGCTGGCTTTTTATGGCTTGTTCAACCTCGTGCTCGGCCTGCTCTTTAAAATGCCCCAATGGGTCGGTCCCACCTTTTCGGGGTTCATTGTGGGCTACCTGGCCTACGACCTGACCCACTACGCCACCCATCACTTCCCCATGCGCAGCGGCGCTGCCAAGTTCCTCAAGCGTTACCACATGCAACACCACTACAAAACCCCAGACAAGCGCTTCGGCGTCAGTTCCCCGTTGTGGGATATCGTCTTCAAGACAAAACCTGTTGAAGATCAGTAATAAGTAACAAGTGATCGGGGATCTGTGATCAGATCTTAGGATAAAACAATCAGGGCCAGTAATTAGTGATCGGTAAACTGGAAAACGGGAAACCGATTTAGGTATCAGGTTCATTGAGTTATTAATTTGCAATCAACGGACAGGATCGCGACAGCAGAGAAACTAATGCAAAAAAGCAAATAATGGTTTCCCTGATTTCTGATCACTGATCCCACATCACTGAATCGGAGATTCTATGCGACGCGTCAGCGCTTGGTACATGGTCATTCTCAATTTATACTGGGTGGGACTGGGCTTTATGTGGAACAGCTTGCATGTCACCATTCTGCCGGCTGTGCTGCTAAATTACATCCCCGAGACGCAGAAGAACACCTGGCTGGGTCTGCTCACCTTTTTTGGCCTCATCCTGGCCATGCTCATCCAACCCCTTTCTGGTGCGCTGAGCGACCATTGGATGTCCAAATTTGGCCGGCGCCGACCCTTCATCCTCATCGGCACCTTGTTTGACCTGCTATTTTTGGGCATCATGGGCTTTGTCGGTGGGTTGCCTGCTTTGTTCGTGGGCTACATCGGATTGCAAATCTCTTCCAACATTGCCCACGGGCCAGCCCAGGGGCTGATGCCAGACGAAGTGCCCGCCGACCAGTTGGGCGTGGCCAGCGGCATCAAAACCGCCATGGACATGGCCGGCGTCATCATTTCTTCCTTGCTGATGGGCTTCCTCATCACCAGCCAGAACGCCGATCCCAAACGCTCGGTGCTGGCCATCATGGGTTTTCTCATCGTGTTCGGCTCTCTTACCCTGTTTGGCTCTCACGAGCAGGTGGAGGTTTTGGAAAAACGCCCACGCATCCAGTGGCGTCGACTGTGGAAGGACACCTTCAACTTCAAGATGAACGGCAACCGCTCCTACTGGAGCCTCATCTTCAGCCGCTTCCTCTATCTGGTGGGCATTTACGGCTTTCAATCCTTTGCCCAGTACTACATTCGCGATAAGTTTCCCCAGCAGGACCCAATCGCCTATACGCAAATCGTCATGGGCACGTTTGTGGTGGTGCTCATCATCTTCTCCCTGCTGGCCGGCGCCCTGGGTGATAAATATGGGCGCAAGCGCATCCATATTCTATCCGGCATCATCGGGGCTGTTGGCGCCGTGCTGCTCATCTTTGCCAGCACCCCGACCCAACTCATTTTGTTCGGCTCGGTGATGGGGGTTGGCCTGGGCATCTTTATGAGCACCAACTGGGCCATGGCCAACCAGATGGCCTCAGGGGCGGATGCCGGTAAGTATATGGGGCTCACCAACCTGGCCACGGCAGGATCAGCGGCGGTGGCGCGGCTGGAAGGCCCCATGATCGACGGTTTCAACAACGCGGCTCCCGGTCACTGGGTTGGCTGGACGGTGCTGTTTGCCGTCAGCGCAGTCTTGATGCTGCTCTCCAGTCTGGCTTTAAAAGATGTCCCAGAAATGAAGGCGGAAAAAGCCAGCGAATAAAGTAAGACTTGACTTTCGTTTGCGAATGGTCTATACTGCGTAAACAATGCAACGGGGAGCCCTACCCTAATGGGCTGAGAGGAAGGCAGAAACCTTCGACCCGCATAACCTGATCCGGATAATGCCGGCGGAGGGATCTGTTAACGAAACAAATAACACCCTCCCAGGCGGAGGGTGTTTGATGTTTAAACGGGCACTATTGTTCGCAAACGGCGAGTTGACCACGCAATCTTGGCTGACGCAGTTCATCACGGCGGAGGATTTCCTCATTGCCGTTGATGGCGGGCTGCGTCACCTGTTGCCGCTGGGCAGGATCCCGCACCTGCTCATTGGCGACCTCGATTCTGTGGAACCCACCCAGGTGGAGCATTTAAAGGCCCAGGGGGTTGAGATCCGCCAGTATCCGGTACACAAAGATGAGACCGATCTTGAGTTGGCCCTGTTAGCTGCAGCTGATCTGGGCATGCAAGAGCTGGTGATCATCGGCGCGCTGGGCGGACGCCTGGATCAGACTTTGGGCAACATTTCTCTGCTGCTGCTCCCCGCGCTGAAAGAGCTCTCGGTGCGGTTGGAAGATGGCAGCCAGGAAGTGTTCGTCATTCGCACTTCCGCAACTCTTACCGGCCATCCCGGCGACATCGTCTCACTCATTCCCCTGTGGGGCGAAGTGACAGGTGTCGTCACAGAGGGGTTGGCCTACCCGCTGCGCAGCGAAACTCTCTACCCGGAGCGGTCTCGCGGCATCAGCAATGTGATGCAAGGTACAAAAGCCGGGGTAAACATCAGCTCCGGCACCCTGCTTTGCATCCACGAACATTCAAAGCATTAACAGGAGAAAATCATGAAACACAAGCTGATTTCTTTGCTCGTCCTTTTATCGGTATTTGCCCTGGTCCTCAGCGCCTGCCAGGCCAAGCCCAGCGGCCCCGTCACCCTGACGGTAATGACCCACGATTCCTTTGCCGCCAGTGACAGTGTGATTGCGGCTTTTGAACAGGCCAACAACGTCAAACTGGTCTTCGTCAAGAGCGGGGACGCAGGCGCAGCCCTCAACCGGGCCATCCTCACTAAAGACAGCACACAGGCCGACGTTTTTTATGGCATCGACAATACCTTCCTCTCCCGCGGAATTGAAAGCGGCATCTTCGAGTCTTATCAATCGCCGCTGCTGGATAAGGTCAGCGCCGAGTTTAAGCTGGCCCCGAACAACGAGGTCTCCCCGGTTGATTATGGGGACGTATGCATCAATTACGACAAAGCGTACTTTGTCAGCCACAAGCTAACCCCACCGCAAAGTCTGGAAGATCTGACCAAGCCAGAATACAAAGACCTGCTGGTCGTGGAGAACCCCTCCACTTCTTCCACCGGATTGGCCTTTTTGCTGGCCACCATCGCCCAGTACGGCAATGACGGCTACCTGGCTTACTGGCAGCGCCTCAAAGACAACGGTCTGGTCATTGTGAACGATTGGGAAACCGCCTACTACACCAACTTCAGCGCTTCCACCGGCAAAGGCCCTCAGCCAATGGCTCTTTCTTACGCCAGCAGTCCGGCTGTTGAGGTGGTGTACGCCTCCACTCCCCTGACTGATGCTCCCACCGCCTCTCTGGTCGGCGAGAATATGTGCTTCCGCCAGATCGAGTTTGTAGGCATCCTCAAGGGCACAAAAAATGTAGCTCTGGCGCAGAAGTTCGTTGACTTCATGCTGAGCCAGACCTTCCAAGAAGATATTCCCCTGCAGATGTTCGTTTACCCGGTGAATCAGGATGCCGCCTTGCCAGACGTCTTTACCAAATACTCACAGGTTCCGGAGCACCCTGCTACCATGAGCCCGGATGAGATCGCGGCCAACCGCGATCAGTGGCTGGCCGATTGGACGGCGGCCATTCTCAAGTGAGAAAGCACCCCACTCAAAAAGTAAGTTTCGGAAGAACACTGCTGTGGCTGATCCCGCTGCTTTTCCTGGCAGTGTTCTTCTTCCTCCCGCTGGGCAAGATCTTATGGCTGGCGGGGCGTGAAACCATTGTCAACGGCGTTGTGCTGCGCTCGATCTCACAGATCACTGCGCCGTTGTGGTTCACTACCTGGCAAGCCGGCCTATCTACCCTGCTCACGCTGGTACTTGGGCTGCCCGCTGCCTACTTATTTTCGCATTACCAGTTCAAAGGCAAACGCTTTTTGCAGGTGGTTACCACCCTGCCCTTTATTCTGCCCACAGTGGTGGCAGTGGCCGGATTCACCGCCCTGCTCGGACCCAGTGGGCTGCTCAATGTTTGGCTGAAACAACTCTTCCATCTGAGCAGCGCACCCATCCAATTTATGAATACCCTGTGGGGCATCCTGCTGGTCCACGTCTTTTACAACACCACCATTATCATCCGCGTGGTGGGCAGTGCCTGGACCTCGCTTGATCCGCGCTGGGAAGAAAGCGCGCGCGTACTGGGCGCCTCTCGGGGGCAAACCCTGCGCCAGGTCACCCTGCCGCTGCTGCG
>CAZWKK010000026.1:0-6951 GCA_964634855.1 uncultured Anaerolinea sp. | reverse complement strand
CTGATGCCGCACCTGAGCGGAAGCAATATGCGCAGGCCGCGAACCTGGAGCGAAAAGCTGCAAGTAGGGGTGATGAGCTTTTTGCTCCTGGCGTTGCTGGTCTCCCCACTGCTGGCCATGGTGATCCGTTCCTTTTTGCGCCTCGGCGCTGACCGAGGGGACCGCGGCGTTGTGCAAACCGGCTTTACCCTGCAATACTACAAACAACTCTTGGTCAATTCCAACCAGTCCATATTTTACGTTCCACCCTCCGAGGCGGTGCTCAACTCCCTGCTTTTTGCCGGGTTGACGGTGCTCTTCGCCATCGTACTGGGGTCAATGGCTTCTTATGCCATGGCGCGCAGTCAAAAGCTGAAACGCCTGCTGGATATTGCCATCACCCTGCCGCTGGGGGCTTCTGCGGTCACACTGGGGCTGGGATTTATCGTCACCTTTACCAAAGCGCCTTTCAATGTAATGAACTTTCCCCTTCTCATCCCGCTGGCGCACACCTTGGTGGCGCTGCCTTTCGTCATCCGTACCATCCAACCAGCCCTGACCTCCATCCCGGCTTCGGTTCAGGAAGCGGCAGCCGTTTTAGGCGCAAATCGCTGGAAGGTTTGGACACAGGTGGAATTGCCCATTTTGCGCCGCGAAGCGATCGTGGCCGCGGTGTTTGCCTTCACCATCTCGTTGGGTGAATTTGGCGCCACCTCTTTTCTGGCTCGTCCCGATATGCCCACCCTGCCGGTGGCTATTTACCGCTACCTCTCCATGCCAGGCGATCTGAACTACGGGCAGGGGTTGGCCATGTCTACCCTGTTGTTGGCGATGTGTGCGCTTGCCATTTATCTGCTGGAGAAATTCCAAAGCAATGGAATGAAAGAGATCTAACCATGAGCGAAAATCTGCACGTCCAGGGCATTGAAAAAGAATACGAAGGCCAACCGCTGCTACGCGGTATCTCCTTTGATTTATTTGCGGGCGAGACCCTGTGCCTGCTGGGGAGCTCCGGCAGCGGTAAAAGCACTTTGCTGCGCATCATCGCCGGCATCGAAAACGCCGATGAAGGTCAGATCTTCTGGAACGGAGAAGATATCAGCACGGTGCCCACTCATTTGCGTCATTTTGGCCTGATGTTTCAGGATTATGCCCTCTTCCCCCACCTGAATGTGGCCGATAACATTGCTTTTGGGCTGCGCATGCAGAACACTGACCCATCTGAGATCCACCAACGCGTTCAGAATGCCCTGGAACAGGTCAACCTGCTTGGCTTTGAAAAACGCAATGTGAGCGAACTTTCCGGTGGCGAAAAACAGCGCGTTGCCCTGGCCAGAGCCCTGGCCCCTTCTCCACGCCTGCTGATGCTGGATGAACCGCTGGCCGCCCTCGACCGCGCCTTGCGCCAGCAATTGCAGGAAGAACTGCGTACCCTGCTTCACCAGACAAAAATTCCCACCATTTACGTAACCCACGACCAGGAAGAAGCATTGGCGCTGGGGGACCGTTTGGCACTCTTGCATCAAGGGCAGATCGTGCAGATGGGTGCCCCGGAACAGGTATACCGCCAGCCGCGCAACCGTTGGGTGGCTGAATTTTTGGGCATGGAAAACCTGCTGCCGGCAAAGGTGAACTCGCTTACCCCTTTGAAGGTAACCACCTCCTTTGGCGAGTTGGCAGGCACTGCACCCGCCGACCTTCATTTACATGAGGGCGATCAGGTGCAGATCGTGATCTTACCTACAGGGGTGACGATCGCTGAAGAGAACGCCGGGGAGAATCTGCTACCCATCCGCGTCACAGAATCAACCTTTCGCGGTGAGCATTACCTGTTAAAAGGAAAAACAAACGCCGGTGAGGAGCTTGTCTTCTTCACTCCTACCGGCGCTGAGATTGGCGCAAACTTAAAATTGACCTTTCCACGCGCCAACGTGGTTTGCCTGCACCCCTAGATCAGGGCAAGTGTACCCCCAGGCCAAACGCCCAACTGATGAGCAGGGTGATCAGTACTGCGCTGATACATCCGCCTACCAACATGAGCAACACCGTCAGCCAGACCTTGCGTAAGCGGTCAGGAGCAATGGGCGCTTGTTCTTGTGGGCGATCGTCTTCATCCATTGGTGTCATTAGCTGACCGCACCATTGTCCTTCTTGGGACGAAAGATAAGCCGAGTGACGATTACGGTGGTGATGAGCACCAGCAAACAGGCGGCGATCACCGGGACGACGATGGAAAGGACCGAGACCACGGTAGAGGTGGCATCTTCGGCAATGCTGACGGGAACGTTGCCAACACTGCCCGTAGTGGCCGTAACAATGGGGCGGACAACCGCCGATTTGACGGCATGTACGCTGCCAGAAACCAGCAAACCGGCAATCAAGCCGAGCGCCGGGTCTACGTGGGCAATGTTTGAAGAAGTGGCCGCAAAAACGATGGCACCAGCCGCTGGCCGAATGAAGGTTTGAATGACATCGTTGACGTGATTGACCGCTGGGATCTTATCGGCCAAAAATTCAATGACGCTCAAGAACAGCAAAACCCCGATCACCCACCAGGATGTGAGCGTATCCCAGGGTTTGCTGAGTTGGACCAAATTGGTGAATTTGGCCAGCAATGCCACTGTCAACAGTGGGATGTAAGCATTCAAACCTGCACTGGCTGAAAGCCCCAAAGCCGAAAGTATGTTAATTATTCCCATTTTTCTTTCCTATCTTCCTATCTGAAATCCAGCCCAACTTCCAGTCAGGCTCCACCTGAGCAGATCGAACAGGCCAATTTGGACCAGGGTTATGATCAACCCCGCTTCTATATAGATAACACATTCTTGCCAATTTTGGAACGAATTCTCCTTTTTTCTCAGCATTACCCATAATAACGTATAGATCATGGTTAATAACATTGGGATGGTGAGGGTGGATAGTATGGCCAGTGGGTAGTAAAGCCAACTCCAACCCGTCAGAACCAGAGCGCCAAGTACTGCTTCTATCCCAATGAGCAGTCCAAGTTTCCACCAGCGATCCAAAACAGGTGCTTCACGATAATCACGCCAAAGCACATTGTTCCAGATAGGCAACAAGACATTGGCAATCACCATACCGAGTCCCAACCCGCTGAACAAGCGCAGCGTATTGGAAGGGGTGTACAAGGCTGTTTTCCCGAGTAAGGTATACAGGGTGGAATTGAGTCCATCGATCGCAAAGAGGACAACGATCAGCCCCAGAACGATGATCTTTGCCCTGTCCGGCGCGCCACCTGCCCGTTGGTTGCGGCCGAGCACCATCAGTGCGGCCAACGTGCCCAGGTACATACCGGTGCATCGAGCACACAAAGGCAATACACGGCCGCCGATGACCATGGAATGCTCCTCTATCTGATGGCAAAAGGCATACCCAATCGCGCTGAGTTTACCGACCAGCCCTTCTGGAGTGAGGATGAGCCAAACTGTCATCAAAACCAGGGTAAGGCCGAGTAAAAAATAGAATACAATTTTTTTGCGAGGATCCAATTGGGATTCGTTCATGTATAAAAATTATAAGGGGGATTGAAAACTCGGGCAACAGTAAAAAAACGATACACTAACTTGACTTCCTTTTTCATCTGTGTTTTACTTAACATATATACGAGAAAGAACTCAAATCGTTTCGCTATTCTAACGATGAGGAGGTGGTGTCTACGATGTGTAAGAATTTTAAACACAGCGCTGCGGCCTTCCTCCTCTCGAAAAAGTAGGAAAGTCGCAGCGCCACAACTCCGAGAGCCGTCATCAGACGGCTTTCGGGCTTAAACTCTTCGGGAGGGGCTATGATCCGTGATCAATGGTATGTCGTGTTACAGGCCAGGGAATTGAAACCTGGGAAAACAGTGGGGGTCTTGCGTATGGGCGAAAAGATGGTGCTCTGGCGAGATTCGTCAGGTAAACCGGTGTGCCAGGCAGATCAGTGTCCGCACCGCGGGGCAGCACTCAGCATTGGCTGCCTCATGGGTGATACCATCCAATGCCCCTTTCATGGATTTGAGTTCGATCAAAAAGGCACCTGTACCTACGTTCCCGCCAATGGACGTGCTGCTGATGTTCCCAAAGCTCTGCAGGTGAAAACCTACGAGGCTCGTGAAGCGCATGGATATATTTACATTTGGTGGGGTGAACCACGAGCTGATTATCCAGAACTTCCCTGGTTTGAAGACCTGGACGAAGGCTTTGCCAGCAGCGATTTTGTTGATTCCTGGCCGGTGCATTATTCACGCGCCATTGAGAACCAATTGGATGTCTTCCATCTAGCCTTCGTTCATGCAAGCACCATCGGGCGCGGCGATAAACGCATCGCAGATGGCCCCATTCTGCACCTGGATGAGAAAAGCATGGAAATCTGGGTGTATAACCGCCTGGACGATGGTAATACCACTGCCAAACGCGCCAATGAGCTACCTGCTCCCAGCCGGCCTTACTTTTTGAAATTTAAATTCCCGCATTTGTGGATGAACCGAATCTCAGATGATATGCGCATTACAGTTTTCTTCACCCCTGTTGATGACGAAAATTGTATTTTATACCTGCGCTACTATCAGCGTTTTGTTAAACTGCCTCTGCTGCGTAAACTGGTAGCTGACCTGATCAACTTGTCCAGCATCGTCATTCTCAACCAGGACAAGCGCGTGGTTGTCACCCAGCGCCCGTTAAAGAGCGGTTTAAAGATCGGCGAAAAACTCATCCCTGCAGACAAGCCCATCATCGAATATCGCTCCATGCGGCAAAAATTACAGGAGCAGGCCGGACAGAGGGTGGATTAATTCATTTGCCTTTAAGGGGTAAAAGCGCTGCAATGTTCTTGAGTGAATCTGAGATCGACGGACCCAGAAATTGGCCGTCGATCTTTTTTGCAAGTTCAGGGAAAATAATAAAGGCCGCCCCACCAAAGCCAAAGTGAACAGGCGGTTTGACCCCGCTCAATTTTTCTGAGAAGCGGACCAGATCCTCGGCAGAATCCTTCATGGTGGCTGAAAGGATAAGCATCTTGGGTGTTTCTTCGCGTACATAGATCAGCAGATCATCAAGTGGCAGGTCTGGCCCCAGATATTCCACCTTGTAGCCGGCGTCCCGCAGCAGTGTAGCCAGCATCATCGGCCCGATCTCATGCAATTCGTCCGGTGCACAGCCAATGATGATCTTGGGGTTGGAGGGATGAAGCGGCAAAGACTGGTAGATGGCCATGATCTTCGCCTGGATAAACTGGCTGGCAAAATGTTCCGTGGCTACCCCTACCTCTCCACGCTCCCAGCGGTCACCAATATCAACCAAAGCCGGAATGAGAATCGATTCAAACAGGTCAGCCAGTTTGAGAGAACCGAGTGCATCTGCGAATAGATCTGAAGACATCCGTTCATCATGGCGGATCAAGGCCTTGGTAAAATTTTGTACCAATTCTGTACGGTTGATCGCTTTGGCTGGATGTACTGCCACGGGGACTTTATCATTCAGGACCGCCTCTGGCCAATCATCTTTGTTGACGGCATCCTTGAGTTGTGAGTTTACCGTGCTGATGGGATATCCCTGCTCCACCCCACGCTTTGCCCAACGCAAAATAGCAACGTCACGTTCACTGTAAAGACGGTAACCGTTTTGGGCTCGTTTGGGTACAACCAGTTGATAGCGTCGTTCCCAGGCGCGGATGGTGACAGGCTGCATGGCAGTCATTTTTGCCACAGAATTGATGTTAAAGCGCGGTTCGTCAGAAAAATCTAAAATTGAAGCCATTTGCCCACCAAAAAGCTGAAGTTTGTATAACCATTTTACACCGATTTCAAGTGTTTGTATAAGGTTTGAACTATTTGCCCCAAACGCATATAATAGAACCTATCAAAAACACCGGAGGCAACATGACTTCTGTTAAAGATCGTTTTCTGGAATACATCAAAGTGGATACCCGCTCTGAATATGATAAAGGACCAGTTCCCAGCTCAAAGAAGCAATTTGACCTGGCCAATTTACTGGCAACACAGCTCAAAGAAATGGGCGTGAAGGATGTGGAGGTGGATGATAAATGCTACCTGATGGCCACCATCCCCGCCAATACCGATAAAAAAGTTCCAACCATCGGCTTTATTTCCCATGTTGATACCAGCCCAGATGCCAGCGGCACAAACGTAAAGCCGCGTATCATCACGGATTATGATGGTAAAGACATTGTGCTCAACCAGGAATTGGGCATCGTGATGGATACGGTTACCTTCCCGGAGATCAGCAAATATGCCGGGCAAGAGATCATCGTTACGGATGGCACCACCCTGCTGGGTGCCGATGATAAAGCCGGCGTGGCTGCCATCATGGCCATGGCTGAAACATTGATGAAGAACCCGTCCATCAAACATGGAATGATCAAAATTGCCTTCACCCCTGATGAAGAAGTAGGCCGCGGTGCTGATTTCTTTGACGTGGGCAAGTTTGGTGCTGATTTCGCTTACACTGTTGATGGCGGCGAACTGGGCGAATTGGAATATGAATCATTCAATGCTGCCAGAGCTACCGTTACCATCAAAGGCAAGAATGTTCATCCCGGCTACGCCAAAGACAAAATGGTCAATGCGGTATTGGTGGCCATGGAATTTAACGCCCTGCTGCCCGTCAACGAGCGGCCGGAATTTACCAGTGGTTATGATGGCTTCGTGCACGCGTATATGATCGAAGGCACCGTGGAAGCCGGCAAGATGGTCTACCTGGTGCGCGACCACGACCGTAAATTGTTCGAGAAACGCAAAGCGGCCATGCTGGCTGCCGCTGAGTTCTTGAACACCCGATACGGCGTCAATACTGTCTCTGTCAAACTGGAAGACCAATACTACAACATGGGTGAGATGATCGCCCCGCGCAAAGAGATCCTCGATCTTGCCCTCAAAGCCTTTGACGCCGTGGGGGTCAAACCCATTGTCCACCCCATCCGCGGCGGCACTGATGGTTCCAGGCTTTCGTTTATGGG
>CAZWKK010000025.1:9754-13963 GCA_964634855.1 uncultured Anaerolinea sp. | reverse complement strand
GACCCCATTCAACCGGCCACCACCTTATTGTTCCTGGCGGGTGAGCCTGGCTTGCAACGTTCAACAGCCATTTACTGGTATGATTGCAAAGAGATGCGCCCCAGCCCTGTAGCGCTGAACACCGACCTTGCCAGCAGGCTGTGGCAGGAATCTGAAAAACTTTGTGGCTTGAACTGATCCAGGAGAGACTATGCCAGAAGCGACCGATTCGATGGAAGAGAAGATCATCAACGCCACCATTGCCTGTATTGAACAATTTGGCGTAGAAGCCACCACCAACCGCAAGATCGCCGAGATTGCCGGCATCAACAGTGCCGCCGTCAATTATTACTTTCGCAGCAAAGAAAATCTGCTGCAGCGGGTCATGGAACGCACCCTGGACAACGCCTTTGATTGGAAAGATTTTGCCTTGCTTCCCGGTGACACCCCTCAGGAGCGCTGCGAAGCGATCTTGCTGGATATTCTCGCTGGCGGGGTTAATTACCCCGGCATCACCCGGGCGCACTTTCATAACCTGCTCAGCCTGGGTGATTACAACTCTCAGGTGGTGGCGCGTATTAACCAATTCGTTGAATCACTGGCGCAGGATCTGACTGCTCACGGATACAAAGGCCGCCAAGCGGACCTGGAAATGAGCTGCATGCAATTGAGCTATACCATTTTTATGGCGGTACTGACCCCCCGGGTTTTTAATTCAATGAACTTGGAAGATCCGGTCAATCAAAAAATCTTTGTCCACGATCTGGTGAGCAAATTAATACCTGTGGTCTGAAACCTTTTCCTAATATAAGACGTAGAGATTATAGGTTAAAATCAATTCTACGCTCTTAGTCGAAAGGGACCTTCATGACCGACAAAGCCACACTACTAAAAGAAAATTCCATTTCTCAGACCGAGTTGATCAATTTTGTAAACAGTCTTTCACATGAGCAATTGAACCAAGAAATGTCGGCTGGTTGGACAGTGCTGGCTGTTTTTGCCCACCTGGCCTTTTGGGATCAGCGGGCGATTACCCTTTTAAAAAAATGGCAAGAAGCAGGGATCAGCACCTCTCTGAATGACACAGATGTCATCAACGAGGTCACTCGCCCATTTTTCCGTGTGCTTGACCCTGAGCAAGGCAAACAACTGGTACTCACCACCGCCGCTGAAACGGATGAGTTAATCGCTTCTCTCCCTGAGACTTTTTTTAATGATGTAATGGAAAATGGTAAAACGGTACATCTTAACCGAGCTGAACATCGCCGCATGCACATACAAGAGATCAAGCAAGCGCTTGATTGCTAATCAACAATATCGGCCCTGTCAATATTGTCTTTTCAATGCTAAACGGTAAACAAAACTAATGGAAAAACATTCAAACAAAGAACCTCTCACCGAGGAACAGAAATCAAAACGGAACCAATCCATTTCGATCCTGGTGTTTTCAGTGCTCGTTATGGCCCTTGCAGCCGTATTTATCACAACTGATCTGAACAAGATCAAAGATTTTATCAGCCAGGCTGGTGCATGGGGCATTGTTCTTTCGATCTTACTATACGCCGTACTGGGAATCACGCTTATCCCTTCTGAGCCTATTACCCTGTTCATTGGGGCACTGTTTGGACCTGTTTTGGCCACCCTCATCTCTTGGGTAGGCAACACGATTGCCGCTTTCATCGAGTATTACATTGGCAGCCATATTGGCTCAGCCACCAATTTTGAAGAGAAAAAAGAAAAATTACCCTTTGGTTTGGGGAAGATGAAGGTGGATCACCCCCTCTTTCTTGTGGGCGGCCGCATGATCCCTGGATATGGTCCAAAGGTGGTGAGCATGATGGCCGGTGTGTACAAGGTACCCCTGCTGCGCTATCTTTGGACGACCGCTGTCCCGATCTTTTTTGGCTCTGTCATCTTCGCCTTTGGCGGCGCCGGAATTGGCTCTCTCACACACGTCAAATGATCAAATTGAAAATACCGTGAATTCTCACGGTATTTTCTTCTGTTGACGCAAGTAAAAAATATCCATATACTTGACTTTAGATTCGACTGCAACCAATCTGGCAGGTGTGGGTTCTAAATACTACCGACCTTTATAGGTTCACTCTTTGGTGTGGGATAAAGCTAAATGGTCACCAGGCTGTTACCGCACGAGATCGTCTACATAATCACGATTGTTCTTTCAGCCGCCGTGTTATTACTGGCCTGGCCGAGACGTAAAGCATTTGGGGGGCCATATTTTGTTTTACACCTATTTGCGCTGATCATCTGGGTTTTCGGCTTGTTGATGGAAGCCGCCACCCTGGCAAAAGATACCAAGATCTTCTGGTCACAATTCTCTTATATTGGGGTCGTTAGCGTCGCGCCATTCCTGTTCTGCTTCGTTATGGCGTATACCAGCCAAAAGAATTTAAGGCCAAATTTTGTAGCCTCGTTGTTTGTCATTCCACTGATCGTTCTGATCGCCGCCTTTACAAATTCCTGGCATCACCTTTTGTGGCCAGGATTTTCTTGGGGCTCCGCAGAATACAATATTTTGATCTATGAACATGGGTTCATTTTTTATCTCAATATCACCTATATCTATGTTCTGATCTTTTTTGGCATTATTCAACTATTTCGCAAGATCGCAACCAGCACTCCCCCCTTCCGCTCACAACTCTGGGTGATCGTGATCGGGTGCATGTTCCCCATTTTCAGCGGTATGTTGTACACCATTGGAGTGGATCCGGTTCCTGGCATGGACATTTCTGCCTTTGGATTTTTGTTCACCAACCTCTTCCTGGCACTTGGATTCTCGCGCTTTCAACTTTTAGACCTGGTTCCCGTGGCACACGACCTGTTAATTGAACAAGTGCAGGCAGGCATCGTCGTGATCGACTGGCTGGGCAGGATTGTGGATGTCAACGACCATGCAAAAGCCCTTTTTAAGTTAGGTAAGAGAAATTTTCTTGGCAAGAAAATGGAAGAACTGATCCCATGGACTCTGGATCTTCACTCCCTCAGCCAATCACAAAAAATCGATGAATTCTTAGTCCCAAACACTGAGAATACCTACATTGATTTGCAAGTTTCCAGTCTCAACCCAAATCAGAAATTGCCACCTGGTTACCTACTCATTTTCCGCGACATTACGGACCGCAAGAATGCTGAGCTCAAACTACAAAAGGCGAACGAAGAGTTGATGAACCAGATCCGTGAGATCAATCGGCTGCAAAAAATGCTGGAGAATCAGGCCACACACGATTCTTTAACAGGATTGTTCAATCGACACTTAATGGATGAAGTACTGGCCAGTCTGGTTGCGCAATCAGACCGCAACAAAACCGCATTATCCATCCTTGTGTTGGACATTGACCACTTCAAAGAGATCAATGATACCTACGGCCATTTAATGGGGGACAATTTCTTAAAAGAATATGGGGAGTGCATTCGAGCCACCATTCGCAAAGGTGATTTTGCTTGCCGTCTCGGTGGCGATGAATTCTTGATCGCTTTTCCAAACATGCAAACTGACCAGGCGTTGAAGCGTGCCAATGACCTGCGCTTGGTCCTGCACGAGATCAATATATTCCATAAACAAGAATTGGTAAGGACCACCGCTTCACTGGGCGTTGCCACCTACCCCCACCATGGTAATTCGATCGCACAGGTCATCAATGCTGCTGACCAGGCCATGTATTCGGCCAAAGAAAAAGGCCGCAACCTTGCGGAAAAAGCGGCCTGATCCTGCTGACTTCCCTAATTTAATATTTACCCAAATTGCACACAACGCATTGAAAGCGATCCATACGAGGTGACCTCGCAGAAGTAGCGTAAGTCATCCTGTTGGGTCTGCTGCGAGAGGATGTACAGAAGCGGCAAGAAGTGTTCCCCACTGTTGATGGAATAGGCAGCCGCAGGACCCTGGTCTTGAAAATGGATCATGGGGTCATGGTTGCCGCTATCGATCCAGTTTTTGATCTTTCCATCAAACTCCACATTCCAATCAAATGGCTTATTGTCAAAACGCATCATACGCAGGTTGTGCACAATATTGCCACTGCCCATTATGAGCACCCCTTCATCACGTAAAGGTAAGAGCTGCTTGCCCATGTCATAATGGAGCTGACCATCGCGAGTTCGTGCCAGACTGAGCTGTACCACAGGCACATCTGCTTTGGGGAACAGCCGTGCCAGAACAGACCAGGTGCCGTGGTCCAACCCCCAATCCATGGATGGGCCAGAGTC
>CAZWKK010000025.1:5464-9654 GCA_964634855.1 uncultured Anaerolinea sp. | reverse complement strand
CTGCCATGCCCGATGAACAATGCCGGCATTCTGGAAGTACTCATTGTGTCCTCTCCTGATAATTATTACCAAAATTATCAAAATAATTGTAATTCAATGCCAACCATTTAGAAAGGACAAACTATCCATACGGCCAGGGTCTGCCCAGTCAAATTTGTTATACTAAAACAGTTGACACTAAAGACCATTTACGGATCGGCGCATGGAAAAGACAAATTCAAACATTACACTGAGCCTCACCCTGGCCTGGATCATGACCCTGCTGGCTACTATTTTGCCTGAGGTTCTACTGAAAGAAGCCCTAAATATGCCGGTTCCAGATTGGTTGATCTGGTTCAAGATCGGGGTTCTTGCTGCCGTTTTCCTGGGCGGATTCATCTTTGATCCGTTGCGCCGTACACAAAAGTACAGCATAATCTTGATAGCACTTCTATTGCTGGAACAAGGTTCATCTCAGGTAGGAAACAGTCTATGGTGGAAGGGTCTCTTCCCTGGCAGCGGATTCATCGCCAGCATGGCCAGCCAGCAAATTCTGCGCGTGATCTCTGCTCTGGTCACCATTGGCTTGCTGCTGATCCTGTTTAAAAGATTTCCCGCTTTCTTTCTGGTCAAAGGGGATCTAAAAGCCACTGCTGCACCCATCCCGCTGATCATGACGCGCTCCACCAGCTGGGCCAAACTGGGTTGGATACTGGTCTTGTGCATCAGCGGTGGCACCCTGGTCTTTTTGCTTATCGGTGCAGGCCCTGCCCTGGGGCAATTACAAAAAGCAGTCCTGTTCTTACCTTTTATTTTGCTTTTTGCCCTGATGAATTCCCTTGGCGAAGAGGTTGGTTACAGAGCCAACCTTCTGGCAGCCCTGGCTCCGGCGTTTGGTAAGGAAGATGCGTTACTTATGAGCGCAGCCCTGTTTGGTATACAACATTATTATGGGGTTCCATATGGGATTGCTGGCATCCTTATGGCAGGGATCCTCGGTTGGCTGTTGGGTAAAAGCATGCTGGAAACAAAGGGCTTTGCCTGGGCCTGGCTGATCCATTTTACTCAGGATGTGTTGATCTTTACTTTTATGGCAGTTGGTTCGATCATCGCAGGGGGATGAGCAGAAAACAATATGCGCAAATTTCTTGTAATTTCTTGGGTTTGTTTGTTTTTCATGGCTTTGCTGGCAGCCTGCACGGTTGACTCAGCTCCCATACCAGAACCATTCAAAGCCACCCAACAGGTGGAGGAACCCACTGGCAGTCTGATCTACCTTTCTGAGCATGCCTTGCATCGGCTTGATCTGACTACCAAAACCGTCACAGATCTAAAAGCGACCAGCTATTATTTACAAAACCCTTCCACCGGGTTCTATCTTTCCATCACCCCTGACGGACGCACTCTACTTTTCAACGGATATGATCCGTTGATCGGTTGTACTACGTTTAGACCCATCTTCTCCTGCACAGAGACTGGACCGAACGGCTTCTTTACTTACGACTTTGCCAATGACTGGGTCAATCTCATCCGACCCTATACGCTTTCCAATATCAGTCTCTCTCCCGATGGACGAAAATTGGCTTACACCGTACTGGAGTACGATACCCCCGATTACCAGGTTCACCTGAAACTCTCAGCCATTGATGGTGGAGAACCAGATGCGCTTTCGGGCAGTCATGTGGTGGATAGCTTTCCCAGTTGGTCACCAGATGGCAACTGGATCGCGTTCTACCGGTCTCCTTCACCTGATCCCAACGCTGAACCCTGTACCCCCCAACCCGGCCTGTTTGATACTTGCACAATCCCATACCCCAGCCTATACCTCATCCACCCAGACCATACTGGCTTGACGAAGCTTCTGCCTGATATCCGCCTTTTCTATGCTCCTTATAACCAACCCTCCTGGTCTTTTGACGGGCAGAGCCTGGCTGTGATCGCGGGCTTGCCTGACCCCAAGGTAACATTTATAGATATTAAAAGCGGGAAAGCCACGACCCTGCAAGATATTACCCCCTCTTCAGTTCCCCTCTGGTCACCCACTGAGCGAGTAGCGGTGTTTTCCACCGGCGGCATCGACGACCTGGAAACTTACCTGGTACTTTATGAAGAAGCTTCCGCTTCCTGGCGGATCATCGCCCACGGTGGCGCCCCGGTTTGGTCACCGGACGGCAAATGGATCGCCTACCTGGATAAAGAAACCGGCCAGCCCAACCACCTAAAAGCGGTCAGTCTGGCAGGAAATAAGATTATCGACCTGGGCATCACCAACATCAGCGCCATGCCCCTATGGGTGAAATGAGCTAGGGAACTGCGTCTTTGCGCCTGACGCCCAGCACTGCGATCTTGGTGGAATGATTGAATGGCGCCGGGTCAGCCGGAGCAACGCCGCTGATAGTTTGGGGAAAACCGGTGATGTCTTGTGGCACTGGGATGATCTCTTCGATGTTCAAATACCCATCCTGACAAAGCATCTCCAGACTATGCATAAAATCGCTGCCAGGCAAAAAGAGCGCATTGTTGATGACCACTAAATGACCATCATGTTTGATGAGCGGCCGTACTTTGTTGATGAGGCGCTCGCTTTCTTCGGCCATATCCACTTTCCCCTTCTCGGTAACTGAGAAGAAGGGTGGGTCGATGATGGCAATATCAAAGGCAGCCTGGTCTTTCTTCAATTGGCCCATTTCACTAAAGAAATCCGTTGCCCTCAACTTCATCTTCCCCAGGTCCATGCGGTTAAGCATGGCCGAGCGGCGAGCCAGCTCTAAGAAATGGGCGTTACGATCATTTTGCACGACCTTTGCCGCTTTACCAGCCAGAGCGGCTACCCCCAGACTGCCGGTATAAGCGAAGGTATTTAAGACTTCTTTCCCCTCAGAATGCTCCAAAAGCCATTTACGCAAGAAACGAGTATCCAGATAAAAGCTGGCATCCTGGTTCATCTGCAGATCCAGAGCATAGCGAACACCATGCTCTAAAATCATGCCATCACAATTTTCGCCCAGGCTGATCTTTCCACGGCGCAATACCTCTTGTTGTGCGCTGCGCTGTTTTTGCAGCACACAGGTAAGCCAGGGGAGCTGTTGCAGAATGACCGTCTGTGCCTCTGTGAACAGTGCATTTGTCACAGCAGGGTCCGAACTGTATGAAGAAAGTACCAGGGTACGTCCATAGATATCGGCTACCAGGTTCGCTTCACCTTCATAGAAACCGGCAAACAGGCGCAATGCGCCAACAGGTTCGTCTGTGATCAGATCAGCACGGGCTAAAATCGCTTTTTCGAGAAGTTGAGTTAACATGCTTTCATTTTACCTTGCTCCTGGTATGAGGGCCAAGTTTATCTCACCAGAACAACTTCTGGTATATTGCACATAAAATTATTTCTCGGGTTACAATCATTTTACAGTGATCTCTACCTAACTCTTTCGCTTCACAAAACAGACAAACCAAAAATTTTCCGAGGTCTTTATGAATCCAACCCTTTCTGTGCTCGAGAACCGTCTCTCAGTGCGTAATTATTCTGCCAATCCTCTGACTGAGGAAGAAAAAGACGCCATCGTACATGCTGCCATGCGAGCACCCACAGCCGGGAATTTAATGCTGTACTCCATTTTAGAGATCGAGGATCAGGCCATTAAGGATCAATTGGCGGTCTCGTGTGATAACCAGCCATTTATTGCCAAAGCCCCTTACTTGCTGCTTTTTGCCGCAGATTATCAGCGCCAATATGATTATTACAAGTACTGTAACGTTGAAGCACTTTGCCAGGAACGCGGCGTCAGCCCTCGTCCGCCCCAGGAAGGCGATATGTTCCTGGCCTGCTGTGACGCCCTCATTGCTGCACAGAATGCCGTCATTGCCGCGGAGAGCATGGGTATTGGCTCTTGCTACATTGGCGACATCCTGGAAAAATATGAGTTCCATCGCGATCTGCTAAAATTGCCGCCTTACGTGCTGCCAATCACCCTGGTCTGCTTTGGTCGCCCTGCGGTTGAAAAAGCGGAAAAGCGATTGGTTCCGCGTTATGACCGTCGTTTTGTGGTCTTTAAAGATACCTACCACTCCTTGAGCGGCGATGAATTCAACGAGATGATGCGTCCGGCTGCTGACCATAATTTACCTGACCTGCCTCTGGAAGAGGCAGTGAAAACGTTGGGAGAACGGGTGTACTTCAGAAAGTTTGTCTCGGATTTCTCCACAGAGATGAC
>CAZWKK010000025.1:0-5364 GCA_964634855.1 uncultured Anaerolinea sp. | reverse complement strand
TCGTCAAAGGAAACGCGGTGACTGCCATCTGAATACAGGGCAAAATCGGCACAATCAATGGCGCGGGTGGCCGCGAATGCATTACGTTCAATGCAGGGGATCTGCACCAGCCCATTGACGGGGTCACAGGTCAACCCCAGGTGATGCTCCAGCCCCATTTCAGCCGCATACTCGATCTGGCGGATGGAGCCGCCCATCAACTGGGTAGCTGCCGCCGCGGCCATGGCGCATGCGGAACCGATCTCTCCCTGGCAGCCCACTTCTGCGCCAGAGATGGACGCGTTTGCCTTGATGAGGTTGCCGATCAGCCCGGCAGTGGCCAGCGCATGCAGCAATTCACGTTCTGGGGTTTGCACCGTATCTTCAATATGGCGCAGCACAGCCGGCAATACACCCGCAGAGCCGCAAGTGGGAGCTGTGACGATCTCTCCGCCAATAGCGTTTTCTTCAGCGGTCGCAAGGGCGTAGGCAGGCAAATACCCTTCCTTCTTTAGTTGACCGCCGCTCATCTGGATCTTCCGGTACATTGTCCAGGCATGGCGGGATACTCCCAATCCACCCGGCAGCACTCCCTGAGTATTGAGGCCACGCTCAATGCCCGAGTGCATAACCCGCAGGATCTCGCTTAAATAGTCCCAGATCTCACGCCCTTCATTATCTTCAACATACTCCCAGAAAGTTTTCCCGTCCTGAGTACATTTATGCAAAATATCCTGCATGCTATTCAGGGCATACACTTGCTTGCTGGCGTGTGTCTCCCCTTCGGCTAAAATGGCTCCGCCGCCAATGCTGTACCCCTGCCAACGGTCTTGAATATTGCCAGCTTCATCCAGCGCCTCAAAGACCATGCCATTGGGATGCATGGGCAATTCCTGGTCCGGATTCCATGTAAACTCAACCGCGATCGGATTGAGCGCTTCGCGAACTGCCAGATCGGTTAAATGGCCTTTGCCGGTAGCTGCCAGACTGCCAAAGAGTGTGACATGATAATGATGTGCATTGAGCGTTTTGGCCCGAAACTGACTGGCGGCCAAACCCGGCCCCATGGTGTGACTGCTGGAGGGACCGTGCCCGATACGAAAGAGACTGCGAATTGATTCCATTTACTTCACCTTCCAGCGCTATTATAGCCAATTAAACTAAGAATAGGCGCAGAGATCTCTGCGCCTATTCCAAAAAACAAGCTGTTTAATGGTTTGGCATCTGGTTCAACATCAACCAGTACATCCCCAAAGCTCGCATCGCGTCGATAAACTTTTCAAAATCAACTGGTTTTACAATGTAACTGTTAACACCCAAACGATAGCTTTCTACGATATCCCGCTCTTCTTTTGAGGAGGTAAGAACTACAACCGGGATCATTTTGGTACGTTCATCGCTTTTGACCTTTTGCAGCACTTCCAATCCACTGACCTTGGGTAGTTTCAGGTCCAGCAGGATCACTTTGGGAGAGTTTGAAAGTTCGCCATCCTTGCTTTGATTTTCCCCAAATAGTAAAGTGAGCGCCTCTTCTCCATCACGGGCGATCAAGATATTGTTGGCCAAATGGTTCTTATTAAACGCATGCAAAGTGAGTTCCAGATCATTGGGGTTATCTTCAACATAAAGAATCTCAACTGGATTGGTCATTTGGCTCCTCCTTGCCAATCGTAAAAAAGAACGTGGAACCGGAACCAGGTGTTGAATCTGCCCAAACCAGTCCACCATGCTTTTCGATCACGCGTTTAACGATCGCCAGGCCAACGCCTGTTCCTTCATATTCCTCGGCTTTGTGCAATCGCTGGAAAACGGAGAACAGTTTGTCGTAATAGCGCATGTCAAATCCAACTCCATTATCGCTTACATAATAACAATCAGCAATAGAATAAATAGAGCCATTTGGCAAGCGCGGAATTGACTTTTTGTAGCCAATTTCGATAACAGCTTTATTCCTCATTCGAGTGAACTTTACTGCGTTCGAAATTAAATTATAGTATACCTGTGAAAGCAAGGCGTCATCGGCATGACAATCGGGCATTTTTTTCACAACAAACTCAACATCTCGACCCTGAACTTCCATTTTTACTTTATCGACAACACTCTGGACCAGTTTGACCATATCCACATTATTGCGCTGAAGTGTCTGCCGACCCAGGCGGGAAAATGCCAACAGATCATCGATCAGTTGGCTCATGTTATGAGTATTACCACGGATCATTTCCAGGTAGCGCAGCATTTCTGGCGGTACAGCATCACGATACTCATCGATCAAAAGTTTTGAGAAGCCATCAATCGCGCGGAGTGGGGCGCGTAGGTCATGTGAGACTGAGTACGAAAATGCTTCCAATTCCTGGTTTGCAATCACCAATTCGTTTGTGCGCTCAATGACCCGTTGTTCCAACTCTTCGTTCAACTTACGAACTTCAGCTTCTGCCTGTTTAAGCTCGGTGATATCCTGGAAAATACCGCGCATCCGTTCAACTTTTCCATTTACAACCAAAGGCAATCCGATGGTTCGTACCAGTTTATGCACACCGCTGGCACTGATCAACTCTAGATCAAGATTGTATGGGGTTCCATTCTCTATGGCGTTGGCAATTGCGTTTTCGACCAGTGCCTTTGATTCTGGGGTATAAAAAGTGAGGCCCAGCTCTCTGCTGGTCGGATCCAACGGATCAAGTTCGTGAATTTGTGCCACTTCATTGGTCCAGGTACCCTCACCGGTTGCCACATCAAAGTCCCACCCGCCGATCTTGCCAATTTCGCCGACGAGATCCAATAGCTTGTGATAAGCCATGAACTCTTGTTCGGCCAATTTCTTTTGCGTGATATCCAGAACAAAAGCGATAGTAGTACCTTCTTGTTTATCAATGACGGCGAAGCCAATGAGAACCCATATCACCCGGCCATCTTTGCGAATATATTGTTTTTCATAGGTTTCTACTTCGCCAGTTTCCATGGAACGAGCAATGGCTTTTTGTTCCAGAGGTAAAAACTCTGGCGGTGTGATCTTATCCCATTGGATCAAGCCGTCTTCAAGGTCCTTGCGGGTGTACCCAATTAGACGCAACATTTCATCATTAGCTGAGAACAGTTTGCCGTAAATGTTGGCAAACTGAATACCGATCAGATTTGAATCAAAGAAAAGACGCAATTTTTGTTCAGATTCGCGCAATAAACGTTCAGATTCATACTTCTCGGTCACATCAATCGCCATCGCCATTAAGGCCAGGAAATTCCCATCCTCGTCATGGAGAGAGGTGTTGTGCCATTCCACCTGAATTTGCCGACCATCTTTGGTGATATTCTCATGGGTAACGATCTCAGATTCCCGCTTATCTTTGATCTTTTGGACGATCTCTTTGACAAATTTCTTCTGGTTGGGCGGAATAATCGTATCAAATTGGCTTTTGCCAATGATCTCTTCGCGTGAGTAGCCGAAGATCTTCTCTGCCTGTGGGTTCCAATCCAGCACCTTCAGGTTTTCATCGGTTAAAACAAAGCCAATGGGGATACGTTCAAATTGCAGCTTAAGTCGTTTGAGCAATTGCAGACGTTCTGCGGCCATTTTTTCATTTTCAGCTTCGATCTTTTTCAGATCGGTCACATCGGCGATGATCCCTAGAAATCCACTTACCTCTCCATGGTAATCGCGAATGAACGAAGCGTTGAATGACACCTGAATGGTAGTCCCGTCTTTCTTATGCCATTCTCTTTCTAGCTGAATTGGTTTACCCGCTTTTTGTAAGTTTTTGAAGAAAATTTGGAAACCATCAGAACTGCGTTGAAAAATGTCCAACAATGACTTGCCTTTAACTTCTTGTTCTGTCCAACCAAAGATCTTTTCAGCGGCCGGGCTCCAAACGCCAATGTTGCCTACCAGGTCTGTGGTGATGACCGCCAATGGGGATGCCTGAATAATACTTTGTAGCGCATTCAGATTGTCTTTCAAGGCATTCTCGGCCTGTTTTCGGTCACTGATATCTCTGATAATACTTAAAATAAAGTCCTTCCCATCACTATCATAATGGCGAAGGCTAACCTCAACCGGGAATTCATCTCCGTTCTTTTTGCGGTGAATCGTATCATAACGAATACCATCTTGTTCTTTAAGAACTGATAATATTGATCCGAACTTTCTTTCTTCTGGGTTGACCCTGAGATCATCCGTGTGTAATTGAAGCAGTTCAGATTGTGAGTAGCCGTAAATCTCAACCGCGCGGTCATTTACATCTACGACATACCCATCTTCATCCACCACTACGATAATGTCATTCGCCATATCAAAAAGCATCTCGTAGCTTTGGCGGATTCTGGCCGCTGCGTTTTCAACTTTGCTCAACTCAAGATCGTATACTTCTTTCCCCTGCCTCAATATCGAACTACCGACCAAGGCAAATAGGAATACAACCAATAAGATCGTCCCGCCTAAAATCCAACCCTGCGTTTTCACTTCAGCATAAGCTTCTGAAATATCCTCTTTTGCAAGGATATACCAATTTGATCCAGAAATTTTTCTCCCAACAGCAATTACTGGCTCCCCTCGGTAATCAACCCCAGTGATGATCCCTTCTTCTCCATTAATGACCAGTCCAGCCGGCAATTTTGGTGTGTCTACCGGCTGAGAAAAATTGAACGCGGAATCTTTATTGAACCGCAAGGAATTTATATATAACAGGTTATTCCCTTCTTTACGGAACAAAACTGTTTCGCCACTTTTTGATTGGATCGGCCAACTTTCGAGCATCGGATACAAAAACTGATAGGGATTTATCCTCAACACGACAACTGCGATGATCGTGTTCTCTTCATCTTTATCCATTATCGGTATCACCAGATCCATACGGATAGAATCGGTGTTTTCCAGTTTATAAAGATCAGAAAAGATGACTTTGCCAGAGATCAAAGATTCCTGAATGAAGGTGGAGGTTTGGCTGCCCAGGGGATCTGGATCGTTCAGATCAGAAAATAACAGGTCGCCCTTCTGATCAAACACAAAGTAAGTCTGATAGCCATATACTGTTTCTAACGCCTCCAGCCAATCATGCACATCCATGCGAGTTATATTGGAGGGTAAGACCTCAAACATTTTTATGCTCTGGGTAAACTGGTAACTCGATTGCAGAATAAAAGCATCCCCCATGCGTTCATTTCGCCAATTGGCGATCTGTGTCAATTTCCCGTCGGCAATCGCAGTCAGCTCTTCGCCTTTTTCAGTATGAATGGATTGTATGCGAAACACAGTATAAGCAATTGCTACACCCAGCGTAATAATTGCAGCTATAACCATTAATGCTGTCAACTTAGTAGTTGCCAGCCGGGTCTGCCGCCTTAGTTCGTCATTTCCGCCCAGATTTTTTGACAAAACTAAACCTCAAAATGAAA
>CAZWKK010000024.1:2439-14364 GCA_964634855.1 uncultured Anaerolinea sp. | reverse complement strand
ATCTTCCGCGAATAAGGGGTTTTTATGTTCATTACACTTGAAGGTCCTGATGGTAGCGGAAAATCCATGCAAGTTCCCATGCTGGCGGAGTTTATCCGCCAGCGTGGCTATGAAGTACTCACCACCCGTGAACCCGGTGGCACCTCCATCGGCGACCAGATCCGGCAGGTGATCATGAAGCTGGGCAATACCAGCATGCACCCGCGCACGGAGATCTTGCTCTTCTGTGCCGCTCGTGCACAGATCGTTGAAGAGGTGCTCAAACCAGCCCTGGCACGAGGTGTGGTGGTCATCAGTGATCGCTACGCAGATTCCACCCTGGCGTATCAGGGGTACGGGCATGGGGTGAACCTGGATGATCTGCGCCAGTTATTGGCTTTTGTGACCGGGGGATTAAAACCTGATCTGACCCTGCTGTTAGATGTAGATGCCACCGTAGGGCTGCAACGTCGCCAAACCAGCGGCGGTGAGTGGAACCGCCTGGATGCTTACGCTTTGGACTTTCATAAGCGTGTACGCGATGGCTACCATGAATTGGTAAAAGCAGATCCACAGCGATGGGAGACCATCGACGCAGGGCAAAGCCCCGAAATGGTACAATCAGCTATTCAAAAGATCATCGAAGCCCGTATCCCGCTGGCTTCGCCGCAACCTAAGTGAGGGAAGGATCGAACTATGCGAAACCGATTTTTGGTCATCTCTTTATTGTTTGCTTTGATTTTGACCTCCTGCACCACTCCCACCCCGGCTGCGCCTGCCTCAACCCCCACTTTACTTGCCACCACCCCTCCCAGCCAGACCCCTTCAGACACGCCAACCTTAGCGGTGACTGCCACCCCCACCACTGAGCCGACTGTGGCCATCACCCCCAGTGGACCGGCCTCTTGCCAGGTGGTCTCTGCCATCCCCACCCCTGACCCAACCTCACAAGCTGCCCTGCCCGCCGTCAGCAGTAGCGATTGGACTACCGGTGCCAACAAACCGTTTATGACCATCATCGAGTATGCTGATTTTCAAGACACCTCCAGCGCGCAGTTAAGCACCATTTTGGATACCTTTTTACAGAAGTATCCCGATGAAGTCCAACTGGTTTACCGCCATTATCCCCTGTATATTTACGATAAAGACCAATTGGCCGCCCAGGCTGTTGAAGCCGCCGGTTTGCAAGATAAATTCTGGCCTGTCCACAACCTGCTGTACAAATCACAGAAGGACTGGACTGCCCTTTCTACGGACGATTTCAGCAACTGGATCTATCAACAGGTGGCAATAATGGGCCTGGACGCCGAGAAGTTCAAAGCCGACATGGTTTCTGACGCAGTGGTGAAAAAGGTAGAAGCAGCCCGTTCTGAGGTGGTAAACCTCAATTCGGTTTATGGTAATTTCAATTTTTCTGATCCATTTTTGTTCATTAATGGCTTCCCCATTCAGGCGCCATACAGTTTGGATGTCCTGACCAACCTTTATGAGTATTTTAAGCTCAGTGAACGAGCGTTCACCGAGTGTCCCCCCATGACTATTGACCCAAGCAAGACCTATACAGCCACTTTACACACCGAAAAAGGCGATATTGTCATTGACCTGTATGCCGATAAAGCTCCTTGGGCGGTTAACAGCTTCATTTATCTGGCAGAAAACAACTGGTACGACAATTCTGGTTTCTTCCGCGTCATCCCCGGTTTTGTAGCTCAGGCGGGTGACCCCAGTAACTCTGGTTTGGGTAACCCCGGCTATTCCTTCTCTGATGAGCTGACCCCAACACTGCACTTTGATAAGCCTGGTGTGGTGGGAATGGCCAATGCCGGCAGCAACAGCAACGGCTCTCAATTCTTTATCACCTATGCGGCCGCCCCCAGTTTGGATGGTCGTTACACCATCTTTGGTCAGGTCACTTCAGGCATGGAAGTGCTCAGCACCCTGCGTCCGCGTAACCCGGCCAGCGATGCTATTTTGGTCACCCCAGATCCCATCCTCAGCATCACCATTGAGGTCAAATGAACATTCCTCCGCTTCCTCCCTTTGCCCCCACCCCCAAACTTCACCGCTTAAGCGTGTGGCAGCTTGTTATCAGTATTATTGGTCTGGTGCTTTCTCTGCTTTCCTTCTTTGGTCTGGTGGTGCTCGTTTTGGTCGCCAACTCAGACGCCTCCTTCAGCAGCGTTGATACCAGTCAGGTTTCCAAGTTGGTTTGGGTTGTTCTGTTGGGTGTGGTCATTACCATCCCATCCATTGTTTTTGCCATTCGCAGGCTATCCAACAAAGAATCCAAACCAGTGGTCGTTACCGGTAAAAATCTGCTGATCGCCAGCCTGTTAACGCTCGTGTGGTTGGCTTGCCTTTGGCTGGGTTTCAAAGCCGAGCAATGGGGTCTCCCCTCAACCCTGGTTTCCTGGCTGAACATCGCCATCATAGCCCTGCCTTTTGTGCTTTGGTTGACGATCGGCCGTTATAAATTGGCGGTTGGCAGCCAGCAACGCAGTTGGGGGCTCATCAACACCTCTGTGTTTTTATCTGCCATGCTGATCATCCTGCTTGAGGTCATCGTTGTGGCTGTGGTAGCGATTGTAGGCATCTCTTCAGTGGTTCAAAGCGCAGACATGCTGCCCTACATACAGCTCTTCCAGAGCCAGGGAGAAATTGACCCAACGGCGTTGAAATCGTTGCAAGCAGATCTATTGCCATTATTAGATCAACCCGGACTGTATGTTGTCATCGGGCTGCTCTTCTGCCTGGTCATTCCTATTATTGAAGAACTGCTCAAACCGTTGGCCGTCTGGGCTTTTGCTGGCAAGAACATCACCCCGGCCGAGGGCTGGGCAGCAGGTATGCTTTGTGGGGCTGCGTTTGGTCTTATGGAGAGCCTTTCCATGATCAACGTTGCTTCCGGCGATCTGTGGCTCACCACCGCCATTGGGCGGGTGGGGACCGGCTTACTGCACGTTTTCACCGCAGGCATCAGCGGATATACGCTGGCCAGAACCTGGCAAGATCGTAAATATTTCCGCCTCTCGCTTGTTTATTTGGGCGTGATCGTCTTGCATGGATGTTGGAATTTCTTCGCCTTATTAATGGGCGTGAGCAACCTGGCTATGCCAATCAGTGTACCGGCTATCAGCGGGTTGATGGATGCCAGCACCTGGGTGCTGAGTGGTCTTGCAATTCTCATGGCTGCCGGTATATGGGGAATGAACTTCTATCTGCGCAGGCAATCCACTCCGCCAGAAATGCCCATGCCTTTACCTACAACCAGTGAACCCACCCTGTAAATGATGTGCAATTACCAATTTTGATGTTCTTTGCAGGACGAGCTAACTATTTATTGCTTGATGTGTTTTAATTAATATTGTTATCAGCATCCTGGAGGCACCTCAATGAAAGCAAACAACCTGCGAAGATTGATCAATTGGTTGATGAAGGTTTTAACCAAAACTGAATTCAAAGGTGTTGAGAACATTCCTGAAAGCGGCGGCGTACTCATCGCCACCAACCACATGAGCCGGATGGATATTCCGGTTCTGTTCATGATCCCCAACCGCCCTGAGATGACCGCTCTGGTCACCACCAAATACCTCAAGCATCCGCTGCTGCGCTGGTTCATCACCACCGCCAATGGCATCTGGCTGGACCGCGACCACGCCGATTTTGGCGCTTTCCGCTCCGCAATGGAAGCACTTGACCAGGGTAAAGCTGTTGGCATCGCCCCCGAAGGCACCCGCAGCAAGACCGGTCAATTGATCGAGGGGAAACCCGGCGCTGCCTTGCTGGCTATCCGGGCACAGGTGCCCATCGTGCCAGTGGCCATCACCGGGACAATTGGCGCCTTCAAAAAAGCGCTCACGTTTCAGAGGCCCCATCTCACAGCCGAATTTGGCGAGCTGATCCCCGCGCCAGTATTAGAACGCGGCAACCGCGAAGAACAGCTGCAAAAGCTGACCGAAGAGATCATGTGCAGGATCGCTGCCATGCTGCCAGAAGAAAACCGCGGATTCTATGCAGAAAATCCGCGAGTAAAAGAGCTCCTACAAGCAAAAATCTCTGCAAAATAATCAAGATTTGGCATTTATAATAAGGGACTGAAATGAATCTTTCAGTCTCTTATTTATTATGAACAATACCTCCATCCCAAAAAACGACCCCCAAAAAAGCCATTCTTTCCTGGTCTCCTGTTTGATTGGCTTACTTATTTTCCTTGTCCTCTTCGGCTTGCTGGAAGCTGGTTACCGTACCAATATCCTCAAGGGTTTCTTACCTGTCCGATCAGTGGGGAGTTACCATTCCCAATTTGAGCAGAAGTTGTTCAAGCTGGATGATTACGCGCGCACCTATGGCGGTGTAGATGTGATCGTGCTGGGCAATTCCATGGTCAATACCGGCATCATCCCGGGGAACATTGCCAATGCTTACAATGATCTGACGGGCAGCAAACCACGCATCTTCAACTTTGGTGTGGAAGGCCTGACCATCAGCCCCATTTCAGATATTACCAAAATTTTGGTGCAGCGTTACCACCCCGGTACGATCATCTTATTTACCGAGATGCGTGATTACATAGCCAACAACGGCGACCAGGTGGAAGAGAACTTTTTAGATAACGCCTGGATCCAGCTTCAACTAGGGAACTGGTCCTTGAAGGGAGCCGCGGTGGACCAATCGCTTGCGCTGCAGCATCTGATCTCGCTGCGTAACTGGTCCAGGTATGATTTTCTTGATTCGTACAACACTACTTACAATCGTTCTGATGCCATGACCCAGACGGGGTATGAAGAAGAAGCCAGAAGGCCTTCCATTCTCAAGATCATCCGCGAACCAGATCCAAACAATCCGAATGATGCGGCAGATTATGCGCTCTTTAAGAATTACAAAATGGATATTGCCCGAATTTCTGACCTGCAAAAAGTATTGTTTCTACATACTCAGGGCACTGAAGTCCTGGTCGGGGAAATGCCGATCTACCCCACCTATTATGAGTACCTTGAGAGTGATGCGGTGCGCACCCGTTACCTGACGGATATCTCCAAGTTTGTGGAAAGTTTTGCAGGGACCTTCATCCCGAACATGAACCCTATGTTGATCCCCCTCAACGGCAGGGCTGACGACCATCACCTCAATTACATCGGCGCCCCAGTTTATTCTGACTATTTGGGCAAGCAGCTTGGCAATCTGTGTCTGCAAGATTCTGTTTGCCTGAAAACCTCTTCTGCGGATATTGTGCAATGACGGTAACCACTTTCCTATTCTTTATCTTTGCTGCCATCGCTGCGGTCATTTTCCGCTTTGTACCACAGCGTTTTAAACTGCCCACCTTGCTGCTTGTTTCAATTGCTTTTCTCTTTAGCTGGTCGTGGCAGTTTGTTCTTTCACTCAGCGTGCTCACCCTCATCAATTTTGGGGTGGGGCAGCATCTAAACCCGGAAAGCAAAAAGAACAGCCTCTGGTTAACCGCCGGTATCGTTATCAACATTCTGGCCATCCTAATTTTCAAATACTCCGATTTTTACCTTCCCCGCCTGGCTGCCCTCTTTGGGCAACCCAGTGATGGCCTAAAGCTCCTGGTTCCCATTGGTCTTTCCTTTATGGCCGTACAGTGGATGGGCTACCTGATGGATGTGTCCAATGGCCGAATTCAGTCACAAAAGAACCTGGTATTGTTCTCCTTGCTGGGTTTCTACTTCCCGCGTGTGATCTCCGGCCCGGTTGAGAAAGTCAAACAATTCTTTGCCCGCTTGGAAAACCCGCTTGCCGTTGACCGCGCTTTGCTGGAACGCAGCGCAGTGCTCATCGTCTCCGGGTTGGTGCGCAAGCTGATCTTCGCTGACCCGATCTTCAACCTTATCCCGGCTGAAGCCTTCACCACGCCTGCCAACTACAGCGGTCAACAACTATTCTTCTGGCTGATCGGCTATGCCTTTGCCCTGTATAACGATTTTGCCGGCTATACGCTCATCATTCGCGGCGTGAGTCTTTGGTTTGGCATTGAGCTGACCAACAACTTTAACCTGCCTTACCTTTCCAGAAGCTTCTCTGAGTTCTGGTCGCGCTGGCATATCAGCCTGTCCAACTGGCTGCGCGATTACATCTATTTGCCGCTCTCCTGGAAGATCATGCACAGCAGATCCAAGATCAAGGTCTGGGTCAACATGGTCGTGCCGCCGCTCATCACCATGGGCATCAGTGCCCTGTGGCATGGCATTTCCTGGAATATGCTGGTCTGGGGTGGTCTGCACGCTTTGTACCAGATCGTGGAATATATGAGCCAAAAGTTCCGCCCTCAACCGCCGCTGAACGAGCGTCCGCGCTGGCGGCAAACGCTGAACATGGCGGTCACCTTCCTGTTTGCCATTCTGGCCTGGGTACCCTTCAAAATGCCCATCGGTACTGCGGTGGCTTACTGGGGTTCGCTCTTGCACTGGTCCCTGCCAGACCTCAGCCAGTATGTGCGGGCGCTGAAAAACGAGATCCCCTTCCCGGCCATGACGGGAACCCAGTACTTAAACCTGACCCTGGCCGTGCTGCTGTTGTTGGCCATCTTCTTCGACCTTGCGCAAAATCGCAAAAAGAGCGAGACCTTCATGCTAAGTTGGCCGCGCTGGGCACAGATCTTGCTCGTGGTGGTGCTCTTGTTCGCTATTGTATTGGCCACTTACTCCAATAATATTGCTCCTTTTGTGTATCAGAGTTTCTAGCTCACTTTTTTAATTCGATTGCATCTATAATTTAAAAAAGGTGCAACCATGACAAATAGCGGCTTTTTCTGGATCCTGCTGGCAGGGGCTATTTTTGGCCCCATCCATTCGCTCCTGGCGACAATTGAGCTAAAAGCCAAAGTTGAAAGCTGGCTGGGCGAAGCGGGCAAAAAATACTACCGTTTCTTTTACGTAGTTATCGCCAGCCTCACCACCCTGGCCTACGCCAGCCTGGTGGTGATCTTCCCTGACAAGTTGATCTACAAGATCCCCTTCCCCTATGTGATCCTTACAAGTTTGCTGGAAATTGGCGCAATTATGGGGGCAAGCAGATGTGTGCTGGACAGCCGCCCCATGTCATTTACTGGCGTGGATGTGCTACTCAACCCCAAACTCTCAGCGCCAGACGAAAAACTGGTGACCAGCGGCTTTTATCGCCTGATGCGCCATCCCATTTACACCTTCAGTCTGGTGGCGCTCTGGCTAAGCCCAATCATGACATGGAACCTGTTAGCCCTCTTTTTAGGCATCACTGCCTATATGCTCATCGGCTCCTGGTTTGAGGAGCAAAAGCTGCTGCGTCAGTTTGGTGAAGCCTATGCCGAGTACCAAAAGAAAACCCCAGCGTTTATACCAAGATTGAAAAGGTAAACTCCATTTCCCCCAATGATGCCGCTCTTCTTGACCTCCATTGCCTTCATCGCTGGCATTTGCCTGGCAAGAGCCTTGCCCTGGCCTGCCTGGCTCTGGGGGGTGGCAGCAGCGCTGGCAACAGGGGTGAGTTGGCTGATCCAAAAGAAACCTTGGTTTGAGCACTTCTCAAACAAAGCCAAATCCATTCTTTTTGTTTCGCCCTCTCTTTTGGCCATTCTCATCTTCCTGGGTGGGCTGCGTTATGCCATAAACCAGAACCCCTGGACGCCTGCCGACCTGGCCTGGTACAACGACCACGGCACCTATGAACTGGTGGCAGTGATCGATAAAAGCCCCGATATCCGCGAAGGGTATACCAATCTGCACGTGGAAGTACATGAGCTTTATGATCCAGCCAGTATGACTTTCTCGAAGGTGCATGGAGCAGCCCTGATCCGGGTGCAGGGCGTCCCCGATTATGAATTAGGCGATCTGATCCGTCTAAGTGCTGCGCCCAAGACGCCTTCCAGTTCCGGAAGTTTCTCTTACAGGGAATATCTGGAACATCAAGGGATTTACTCCATCATTTATTCGCCCACCGCAATGCAAGTGTTGCAAAAAGATCAGGTCAATCTGTTTGACTTGTGGCTGGAACAGGCACGGCATTTTGCCGCCAAAACCATTTACCGCCTTTACCCGCAGCCAGAATCGGGTTTGCTGGAAGGTATCTTGCTGGGCAACGATAACAACTTACCCGCTGCCACCGCCAACGCTTACCGTGATACAGGTACGGCGCACATCATTGCCATTTCTGGTTTTAACATGGCCATCCTGGCCGCGCTCTTTTCTGCCCTGTTCACCAAACTCACCAATCGTTACTGGTCGCTGCCTATTACCGCCCTGGTGCTGATCGTGTATGCACTGCTGGTAGGGTCTTCTCCCTCTGTGATTCGCGCAGCCATCATGGCCATCATTGCTTTTGGTGGTAGGTTGGTGGGACGCAAAGATGGCGCCCTCAACGCTCTCGGCCTCACAGCAGGCATCATGTGCCTGATAAACCCGCATCTGCCCTGGGATGTGAGCTTTCAGCTCTCCTTTATGGCCACGCTTGGGCTGGTGTTGTTTGCCTCGCCCCTGCAGGAATGGCTGAAGAACCTGCTGACAAAGCATCTATCTGAAAGCGCTGCCAACCGTATCAGCGGTCCTGTGAGCGAGTACTTTCTCTTTACCCTGGCCGCCCAGGTGACCACCCTGCCAGTGATCTTGCTGCAATTCTCCCAACTTTCGCTCACCTCATTGCTGGCCAACCCCCTTGTACTTCCCGTTCAACCTGCCTTATTGGTGGGCAGCCTGGCGGCAACAGTATTGGGTATGATCTGGCTACCACTGGGAAGGATTGCCGCCACCCTCACCTGGCCGCTTTCGGCATACAGCAATTGGGCTGTTACCCTAATTGATCGTATTCATGGAGGCAGCATGACACTTTCGCCACAAGCAGTGATCTACGCCAGCATTTTACTGGCTTTGTTGCTTTTATTGTTCATCTTCCGCAAACGCCTACCAAAATGGTTCAACCAGCAACATTGGGGCTGGTTAGCCCTTTTTTTGTTTGTTTTGGCTGTTTTGCTCTGGACCTCGGTTTCTAGCCTCCCAGACGGAAATTTGCACATCCAGTTGATCAGAACTGTGAACGAAAGCTCAATTTATCTCAAATCTCCAACGGGCAAAAACCTGCTTATCGATCCCTCCAAAGAAAGCAATTCGTTGGCTGCTGACATCAGCTCTGAGTTGCCGCTATGGCAGTTCCACCTGGATGAAGTGATCGCCACCCAACTGAAAACGGCCAAAGCTATCAGCGGGTTGAATGAACGCCTGCCCGTTGAACGTGCCCTGCTGCTACCCACCTCTTACCTGATCTCTCAGGAAGATTCGCCCGCGCAAATCCCAGCGTCTGTTGAAACGGTAAAAATAAACGGGAGCGACAGCATTCAAGTTGAAGCGGGTTTGCAGATCCTGCCCGTGGCCGCTGATCTGCAGCATACCGCCCTGCTAATCCAGCACGGTCATATCAAGATCCTCATCGCAGGCGGAACTGACCCGGCACAATTGATATCTCAAAAGGAAGGGGTACTTTCTGACCTTGACCTGCTGATCCTCACTGACGCTGACCTGGAGAACCTGCCTGCGGACATGTGGCAGAACCTGGGGGCTAAAACGATCTTGTGGAACAGCACCTCTCTCTCACCCGATCCGACCTGGCCTGGATTGGATGAGCTATCCAAGATCGAGATCATCAGCGATGGGAACGGGCTTTCCACCCAATTGATCAAATAATGAAGACCTCCCTGAGGGTTTCTCAGGGAGGTTAAGGAACTACTTGTTGACGCAGGCGATGGGCAGACCGGATGGGTCGTGCTTGACCTTGCAATAAGAGGGGCATTTATCCACCGAAAAACTGGAGCAGGCTGCCCGGGCGATGGGGGTATTGGTAGGCAGGAGGGTTGGGGAAAGGGTGGGCGGGGCGACGATGCGGGTAGGAATATCTGTGAGAACGCCGACCACTTCGCCTTTTTGACCCCACACCCAACAATTGACCTGAGGCTCAAAGCCAATGTAATACCAATCGTTGTTTGGGTTGATCCCCACGATCGAATAGGGGGTGCCGGCCTGGGTAATGGAAACCACCTCATACAAGGCGTCCGGTCCAGTACGGCAGTACTGGTTCTCTGATGGAATGTACTGTACCCCAATGAGCGGATTGCCCGTATCTGGCGTGACCAGATTGTATTTTCCATCAAATTCAAATGCACCAACATCAAAGACCTTAAGACCGTCCCCGTTTCCGTCCAGGGGTCTGGTTGCACCCCGTTGATCTAAAGTAAGGCCGTGAATATCGCCGCCTGCATCAATGGCGGGTGAACCCGGTAGCAGGGCCACCGTCCAGGTTTCCCCGCCGTTATCCTGCAAGGGTCCCACTTTGGCATCATTAACAACCAGGAAAGACTCACCGCAGGTCTCATCTTGTGCAATATTATTGCTGCCGGTGATCTTGGAATTAGGGTCGCCGTAAATGGAGTAATAGACACAAGAATTTACATTGTCTGCAAACAATACATTATGCAGTACGGCTTTTGCCAAAGATTCCTGGATCATCGCAGCACCATCGCTGTGGGCAATGGTCACGTTCACGGCCGTGAGGCTGGCGGAACCCGTCCAATTGACCAGGCCGGCCTCAACACTATCATAGAAAGTGGTGCTGTGGGTGCCGCTAATGGTGGAGTTCTGAATGAACATTTCCCCGCGATTGTCTACACCTGTTCCAGTGCTGTTTGAGATCGTGGTATTGAGTATCTTCGCTTTGATATCGTTACAGATGCCTTCTGAATCATTCCCTTCTAAAAGAGAATCTTCCAGGAGCAATTCTCCACCGTTATAAATGCCAGCACCTATCCCATTGGGAAAGACATTGTTTGAGATCGTTACCTTTTTTAGCTCTGCTTTGACGCCGGTGTAAATTCCGCCTCCCTTTGAATATTCTACGGAGCCGATCACAGTATTCTTCGTGACCGTCGAATCCTGCATTGAAAGGATTCCCTCAGAGAAGATACCGGCGCCATATTCAGCTTCATTGTTCTCAATAGTTGAATTGACGATCGTCAGGGTGCGGAAATCACTGCTACCAAAGGCGTGAGTAAAATAAATGCCGCCGCCATTTCTGGATCTGTTGTTGGTTAATTGGACGCCAGAAAGGTCAAGATCAGCATTGACGGCAGCAATTCCGCCGCCATCATCGATCTCATCCCATCCGCCACTGGCATTGATGCCGTTTTGGATGGTCATATAGGAAAGCGAACCGTGGAGGATGCTGCCTGGGTGCGAATCTCCATCAAACCAGAAGACGCTTTTCCAGGTACTCTCACCCTGGCCATCCAAAATGGTGCTACCCGCCCCTGCGCCGATGAAGGTCAAAGACTTGGTCACACGCAAATTTTCGTTAAATTGGCCAGAACCGATTTTGATGGTGTCGCCTTCCTTGGCGCGATCCATGGCGGTGGTGATGTTTCTGCAGGCGTTCGCCACGGTATGGCAGGCGTTGGCATCATCCCCATTGATTGCCACATACCAGATCGTTTCATCCACTTTCAGGGCTGCGGTGACCAACACTTGACCTGTTGGTGGAGAACTTTGCGTTTGTGCCGGGCTGAACTGGCAGCCCACAATGGAAATGCACAGCAAAAATACTTCAAGAATGAAAACGAACTTCTTGAGGATAATCTTTGGGAAATCTGGCATTGTTCCCTCCCAATTGTTATTAACATGAATGAGGAAAAGAAGATTTAAATTGAGTATAGCGTGTGCTAATTGTCTATACAAGTAGAGAAACTCAAAGGAAACCATAATCACGAGCAAACGTCTAGCGGAGGATAATAATCTGGCCCTTTTAATGGGTTATACTTGCAAAGTTGAACCTAATCATTCGATTGCACACAGGTGAAAAATGAAATTTCTCATTACCGGCGGCGCCGGTTACATTGGCAGCACAATCGCTTCTGCCCTGGAAGAGGCCGGACATACCCCCATCATCTTGGATTCGCTCATCACCGGGCGG
>CAZWKK010000024.1:0-2339 GCA_964634855.1 uncultured Anaerolinea sp. | reverse complement strand
GTGGTCTTCAGCTCCTCTGCCTCGCTTTATGATGTGGTGCCCGGTTTTATGGTCACCGAGGAAGCCCCACTTAAACCCTCCAGCCCATACGCCCGTACCAAATACATGATGGAAATGATCCTCAAAGATTTCTGTGCTGCCTATGAAATGAAAGGCATCGCTCTGCGATATTTCAACCCCATCGGTGCTGACCCCAAGATGCGCAGCGGCCTGTATGTGAAGAGCCCCACCCACGTGCTAGGCAAACTGGTTGAAGTGGCCCAGGGCCGCTTGCCGGTCTTCCAGATCACGGGTAACAACTACACCACGAGAGACGGCACGGGTATCCGCGATTACATCCACGTGTGGGATCTGGCCCGCGCCCATGTGAAGGCTCTGACCGAGTTTGATGAGGTCTTTGAGCGCGCCGGCAGCCCGGTGGGCAATTACCTGGTCATCAACCTGGGTACTGGCCGTGGCGTGACGGTGAAGGAGCTGGTCTCCGCCTTTGAAAAAGTGTACGGCAAGACCGTGAACAAGATCGAGACCGAACCCCGCCCCGGTGATGTTGCCGGATCTTTCTGTAATGCTGATACCGCCCTGCGCCTGTTGGGCTGGAAAGCAGAACTAAGCGTGGAAGATGGCATCTCGGATGCGCTCAAGTGGGATGAGAAGCGATCAAAGTTATTAGGCTTCGATAAATAGATATGCGTGATCAGTGATCTGAAATCAGGGATCAGGAGATCAAAAACAATGCCTTCTGGAAATTTTCAGAAGGCATTTTGGTTTTCATAATTAGTGTAATTCGTGAAATTCGTGGATAAGCCCTTAAAACGCTCGCACATATTGCAAGGGCGCCGGGGAGGGCTGACCCAGCTCTTTGGCGGCGAAGACCGGCCAGTTGGGGTTGCGCATCAGCTCACGGGCCATCAGCACTAGGTCAGCTTTGCCGCTGCGGATGATCTCATCGGCCATCTTGGGCTCGGTGATAAGCCCCACCGCGGCGCTGGCCATGCCAGCCTGGTTGCGCACCGCGTCGGCGATGTGAACCTGGTAACCGGGGGCTAGCGGCATGCGCACATTGGGCACATTGGCGCCTGAAGAACAATCCACCAGGTCGACACCTTCTTTTTTCAGCACTCTGGCAAGGGCCACGGAATCTTCTACGTTCCAGCCGCCTTCCACCCACTCGGTGCCGGAGATGCGCACCGTCAGCGGCAGGCGTTCTGGCCAGACGGTCTGTACCTTTTGTACGATCTCCACCAGCATGCGGATGCGGTTCTCAAAGCTGCCACCGTAGGCATCGTTCCGCTGATTGGAGAGTGGTGAGAGGAATTCGTTCAATAAATAACCGTGGGCAGCATGGATCTCCAGCCAGGTAAAGCCGGCTTCCAGCGAGCGTGCTGCTCCGTCTACAAAATGCTGCTGTACTACTTGGATTTCATCCACGGTGAGTTCGTGCGGAACCTGATGCTCCTCGCTAAAAGCCATTGGGCTGGGGCCAACCACCTGCCACCAGTTCGCATCTCCCTGTGGTACTGGCTTGCCGCCCACCCACGGTTGGGTGGTGCAGGCTTTACGCCCGGCATGTGCGATCTGAATGCCTGCCACCGCACCTTGCTCCTGCACAAATCGCACTACCCGGGCAATGGGTTCAATATGGGCGTTAGACCAGATACCCACATCAAAGGGGGTGATGCGACCGCGCGCTTCCACGGCTGTGGCCTCAAAAATGACCAATCCCACACCGCCAGTGGCTTTTGCCCCCAGGGTGACCAATTGCCAATCGTTGGAAAAGCCATCTGTATACGAATACTGGCACATGGGGGAAACCCCAATGCGATTTCGCAGGGTGACGTCTTTGATGGTAAGGGGTTCAAATAAGTGTGCCATATCCATTTTTCCTGTTTTGCAATTTTAGTGGTTCGCTTCCATGATAAACAATTCCAAATTAGCCCCCATATCGATCTGTGAGGTTTTGGATTGAATGTCCATCTCCAATAATCTTTTATAGAGAGTTTCCAGTTTTTGCATCGTAAAGCGCCTGGCGTGAGTGGCATACTTGGTACTCTGATTGTTGAAGATCACCTTTCGGTCCACCAACACCTTTAGATCCTCGCGTTCGTCCAGGGCTTCGCGTACCTGAATGAGCTGGCGGAAGCGGTGACTGACTGCCCCCAAGATCACCTCTGGCGGGTCTTCTTCCAACAAGCGGTGCAAGAGCGATTGCGCTTCCTGCACGCGGCCTTCCACCAGGGCATCGAGCATAACGAAGACGTCTGCTGAACCTTCGTCGGAGACCATCTCGATCACGTCCTTCGCGTTGACCGGGCGGGCATAGTTGACGTACATAAGCAGTT
>CAZWKK010000023.1:5652-14384 GCA_964634855.1 uncultured Anaerolinea sp. | reverse complement strand
CTTAGTTCGTCATTTCCGCCCAGATTTTTTGACAAAACTAAACCTCAAAATGAAAAGGTCACACAATTGTCATTTCAGTATAGCGAAAATTTTTCTGGATTTCAAATGGTATTTGCTCTAGCTCATTTCAATTCGATCTGCCAGAGCCAGCAGATTTCCAGCCATACACCCCAGCAACGGGATCAGATTTGGCTCCACCCCCTGAGAAAAGTTCTTTTGGCTGCGGTGGGGAGCAAAAAATCCTTCGGTCACATCCACCACCACTGCGCCATTTTCTTCTGCCTGATCCAGCAGAATATCTACGCGCGGATCGTCTGCGCCACGAAAATGAATGATGGCTGTGTCCGGGTCAACATGCTGCTGATAATTTTCCGCGTAATCTGCATAAAGCGCCCAGGGCGCTAAACGATTTGCCTTTTTCGCCAGCAGCAAGGATGTAAATTGCATCACTTCCTGCTGTTCTTCGCCTCCCAGCAAAATCCAACGGGGGGAATATTTTAACAGGTCACGACAGCGAGCTAAAAAGGCTTCACAGCCATCAGCCATCAATTGAGCACGCTGACGGACTGGCTGCAATTTTGCGCTTTCTGATCCGTCCCAATGACCGGATGATTTGCGCACTAACAACCAGGTCAATGCCATTGAATTGACCAGGCCAAGGTCGCCAAACTGTGCACTGGAGAAGTTCGCTTTCTTCTCCTCTGCTCCGATTCTTGGCTCTGCTTTAATTTGGAAGCAGGGGAGATTGCCTAGTTTATCTGCCAGACCAGACTCAAATGATTCGCCAATATATACGATTGAAGATACTTGTGAGAACAATTCTGTGGGGTAGCTCCAAATCTCAGCTTCAGAGAATGCACTTGCCATAACACCCGCCTGCCTGCAAAGCCGGGCAGCATAATATGCGGCCAGCAGATCAACCCCGCTCCCGGTAAAAATGGGCTGTGCACCCAAAGGCATGGCAGCCCAAGCAGTCTGACCTTGCCCCTGCGCATAAAACGAGATCAGTTCTTTTAGGATATTGGGCAACCTGAAAATTGGCTCCAGCTCAATATTTTGTTGTCTGTTTTTTCGCTTCATTGTCTCCACCAGTGCAGGAAATCGTTTCCTGCTTCGGTTATAATTCAGCCACCATGAACAATTCTGATACCCCGCAATTAGAATTCCCGCTTATCTTTCCCCTTAAGATCATTGGTCTCAACGAAGACGATTTTCAAGGCTTCGTGGTCGAGATCGTGCGCAAGCATTTCCCGGATCTCCTGAACGAGAATATTACCTCTCGATTGAGCAACGGTGACAAGTATCTTTCCGTCAGTGTGGAGTTTTGGGCAGAGTCAAGAGAAAAAGTAGATGCCCTTTGCGCTGAATTGGCCACTCACAGTCGGGTGAAAATGCTGCTCTAGGTCCTGATTGTAATTCATTCTTGCACCCCCACATCTACCGAATATTCTACAATATTTGTCTTCTTCGGACATTCTGCTTACAATAAAAGGATTGGAGATCAATTATGGCAGATCCTGTTTCCTTTGTAATTTTTGGCGCCTCCGGTGATCTTTCGCGGCGCAAACTCATCCCGGCGCTCTATCATCTTTATAAGAAAAACCGCCTTTCACAAGAGTTCAAGATCTTTGGTGTGGCCACACGCCCCTGGTCGGAAGATGACTTCCGTACAGTTTCGCACGACAGCTTGAAAGAGCTCAATAACATCACCGTTGATGAAGACTCTTGGGCTGAATTTGCCAAGCGCTTGACATACCATTCTGGCAACTTTAACGACCCGACCACTTATCAGGCCATCGCAGAAATGATGCAGGCTCAAGACACCCCAAGCAGCAACCGAGTCTACTACCTGGCCACCCCACCCGAATACTTTTTGGAGATCGTCGCCGGTCTGGCTGAGAACGGATTGTTGGAGCAGACCAACGGCTGGCGTAGAGTCGTGATCGAAAAACCTTTTGGCACCAGCCTGGAAACCGCCCGTGACCTCAATGCCAGTCTGCACCGGGTTCTGGACGAAAGCCAGGTCTACCGCATTGATCATTACCTGGGCAAAGAAACCGTACAGAACATTTTGGTTGCCCGTTTTGCCAACACCATCTTTGAGCCCATCTGGAACCGTAATTACATTGACTCCGTGCAGATCACCGTGGCCGAAACCGTTGGGGTTGAGACCCGCGGCAAGTATTACGATAAAGCCGGGGTGGTGCGCGATATGTTCCAGAACCATCTCTTGCAGCTCCTCACCCTGGTGGCCATGGAACCCACCAGTTCTTACAAAGCAGATGCGCTGCGAGATGAAAAAATGAAGGTCATCAGCGCCATCCGTCCCATCAGCGCCAATGAAGCCCTTGAAAATACCGTTTTGGGTCAATACCGCGGTTATACTGCTGAACCTAATGTGGCACCAGATTCCAGAACCCCCACTTTTGCAGCCATGCGACTGTTCGTCGATAACTGGCGCTGGCAAGGTGTGCCTTTCTATTTGCGTTCGGGTAAAAAGATGGCAGAAAAGGTGAGCGAGATCATCATTCAGTTCAAGACCGTGCCTCACCGCATCTTCCCCAACGAAATGAGCTTTGAGGCCTCTTCCAATCTGTTATCCATGTGCCTGCAACCAGACGAGGGCATTAACTTCCGTTTTGAGGTCAAAGTACCCGGCACCATTGCGGATACAAAATCAGTGGAAATGAATTTCCACTACAAAGACGAATTCGGTGCCAATGCCTTACCCGATGCTTATGAGCGTTTGCTGTTGGATGTTACCCTGGGCGATGCCTCGCTCTTTACCCGCGCTGACCAGACTGAGCTTTCCTGGCAGTTGATCGACCCCATTCTGGCAGGTTGGGATGCCGCCAATGCCCCTGCTCCAGCGATATACGAACCTGGCAGTTGGGGCCCAGACGAGAGTGTCCGCCTGCTGGACAAGGACCAATGTTCCTGGCAGCAGGTGTGCGGTGACCGCTGTAAATAATTTTAATTAGTTGTGAATTATGATGCGATTACCCGGGATTTGCCGAATAGGCGAGTTACGGGTAATGTGTTCTTGCAGCACTTCCGGAACCACTATGGGAACTTCGTATTCAACCTGGTCATCCGGCAAGCGTAAATAGCCGATAAATTCGCTGAATTCCATATCCGTAGCAGCCACGGTATAGGGTCTAGCCTCTTGAAGAGGTTTGTCCCCCAACCAAACCTGAACAGTATTGGTATCTTTGCCGTCCCACTGAACCCGCAGCCCGGCCACGTGGGGCCAACCCACGAACCCTCCACGCAGGTGCCTATCAAAAACGCGGCTTGAATTATTCGGTTCCAGAGCGGCACGTACGAACTTTAAGATCTGTGCTCCGCTCAGTTTTGTAATACAGGGATTGGCTGTCGAGCGGCAGGCAGCAAACAGGCCACCCTGGCTGATCTCTCCACCAGGTAAGGACATCAACCAATGACCCGCCAGCGTGAGGGCACAATCTGCCTGGGGGTAACGTGCCAGCAGAGCATCTGCCAGTAGATCGGCTGCGCTGCACTCATGGTCTACGGCCAGATCAAGTGTCGGCTCAACAATGCCAATGACCTTTTGCATCAACGCTTGAGCAAGAGCCTGTTGTTTTTTCATTGCCAGTAAAACCGCTTCTTCTTGCGGCAGCGTTTCTGGTACCTCAAGTAATTGTCCAGAAAGGCTCACCACTCTGCCGCTGACCTCATCCACCTGCAAATCCAGGAGTCCCAGGTGCTGCCCGTACTGGCCGGCTTGCGCCACCCAACAGCCATTCACCTGTCGTGGTGGGTAAAGGACCTGATGGTCATGCCCACCCAGAATAAGGTCAACGCCGGGAACTGAAGCTGCCAGCTCCAGATCTACCGGAGAAGATAAATGAGACAGCAAGATCACGGTCCTGGCGCCTTCAGCACGTACTTGTTGTACCAACTCTGGCAAGAGTTGCTTTGGTTGCTTGGTTTTCAAGTGAAAAATGGTCTCGTATGGAGGCATGGGGTCAGTAAGGCCGATGAGAGCGATCTTGCCCCCTCCCACATCCATGATCTGATAAGGAAGCAACCCATCAATGGGTTCCCCGCGCTCATCCAGTAAATTGGCGCACAAAATGGGGCCGCCAAAGGCGTTGGCCAAACCAGCGATGGCCTGGTAGCCGTAGCGGATGGGGATGGCGTTCCCCAGCGCGGCTGCATCACAGCCGGCAGCATGGAGCAAGGCGTCCATGGCAGCACCTTTGGTGAGGCTGCTCTCCAATTGGCGGGTGTCTTCACTGTCGCCGCAATCAAAATAAAAACAAACACCGCCCTCCCTTTGTACCTGCTGGCGAATGGAACGCACCAGAGAAGCTACTCTGGCGAGTTGTTCCACCCGACCGTGCAGGTCGTTGGTATGGAGGACGGTGAGACGGAGCATGGTCTGCTTAAGCTTGCTTGTTTAGCCCGCACACATTCAAGAACTCATTGCGCAGGGTGGGATCTTTGGCGTATTCGCCGCGGAAGACGGTAGTTCGCGTAGCTGGGGAGATCTCTCGCACGCCACGCATTTCTACGCACATGTGCTTGGCGCGGATGTAGACGGCCACGCCATGGGGCTGCAGCAGTGCTTCCAGGGTATCTGCGATCTGATAACCAATGCGTTCCTGCACTGCGAAGCGCTTGGTATATAGACGAACCAAACGGGTTAATTTGGAAATGCCCAAAATACGCTCATCGGCAATATAGCCCAGGTAAGCTTCACCGTAGAATGGGAAGACGTGGTGCTCGCAAAGAGAGTGAAAATGGATGGGGCCTTCGATCACCTGGCTCAAGCGGCAATCTGGCTCTCCGCGGCACTCGCGTGGGAATGCTTTGATGAGCTTGGGGTCGCCATCATAGCCTGCAGTTGATTCATAAAGGGCCTCAATGAAACGGCGTGGGGTATCCACGGTGGAAGGAGTATTCACATCCATGCCAAAGGCAGTAAAGATCTCGGCCATGTAGCCTTCAAATTTTTTCTGCTGTTCCGGGGTAACGGCACGCTTGTTTAATTGAAGTAATTCATCCATCGAAAAATCATCATAACTTTGTTGACTGGTCATGTTCTACCTCGTCCCTTTCTGTATTAAATTATTATAAACTCGAAAAAGAGAATTGCCAGTAAATATGCCAATTTGTACAATCTACGTACAAAGTTTATCCAGTACATTTCCCAAGATCAGACGGAATCCACGCCAGATCTGATCGAATGCGAAAATCACCTAAACAGGGTAAACTTAATTGAATGTTTTCTTCTGGAGGGATCCATGAAAGTCTTATTTATTGGCGGCACCGGAATCATCAGCTCTGCCTGTTCACAACTGGCGCTGGAACGTAATTTTGAGCTCTACCTTCTCAATCGCGGAAAGTCCTTCCGCCCCACACCTGCGGGGGCTCAGGTGATCTATGCAGATATTCGTGATCCAGAATCTACTCGCAATGCTCTCAAAGACATGGAATTTGACGCTGTGGTCGATTGGATCGCCTTTGTCCCCGAACAGGTACAGGCTGACCTGGATCTCTTCCGCGGCAGAACCGGCCAATACGTTTTCATCAGCTCCGCCTCGGCTTACCAGAAACCCCTCTCGGGGCTGCCCATCACCGAATCGACTGTGCTGGCCAACCCGTTCTGGGAATATTCTCGCAATAAAATTGCCTGCGAAGAATTGCTGGTTAAAGCCTACCGTGAAGAACAGTATCCCATCACCATTGTGCGGCCCTCCCACACCTATGATGCGTCTTTGCTGCCAATGGAAGGTGGTTGGACGGTGGTCAACCGCATGTTGCAGGGCAAACCTGTCATCGTCCACGGCGATGGCACCTCCCTTTGGACGCTCACCCATCACCGTGACTTTGCCAAAGGTTTGGTGGGATTATTGGGCAACAATCACGCCATCGGTGAAGCGGTACAGATCACTTCTGATGAATCGCTGACCTGGAACCAGATCTTTGAGTTGACCGGCCAGGCGGTGGGGGTAAAACCTAAACTCATACACATTCCCTCTGAGCGCATCGCAGAATATGATGCCTCCTGGGGTGCAGGCCTGCTTGGTGACAAATCTTACAGTGTGATCTTTGACAACAGCAAGATCAAGCGGCTTGTGCCCGATTATGTAGCTTCCATCCCTTTCGCTCAGGGTATCCGCGAGATCATCAACTGGTACCAGGCAGACCCTTCACGTCAGAAAATTGACCCTATTTTTGACCAGTTGTGCGACCGCATTATCGCTGACTATCTCAAAGCGTCCCCAATTTAAACAAACAGAGCCTGCAAAAACAGGCTCTGAATTTTGGTATACCACACCCCACGCCTTAAAAGGCGTGGGGTGATGTTGTTAATTGTTGGTCGGTCTGGCTTCCAGGGTCACATCCACATTCATGGTTTTGCCGTCACGGATGATCTCAAGGGTTACCTTTTGCCCAACGGTAGTGTGAATGAGCAAATAGGAGAGCAGATCATCTGAAACGCGGATGTCATTGCCATCGATCTTGGTGATGATGTCGCCACCAATTACGGTTTGGATGCCGTCGATCGTTATATCAGTGGAGCTGCCTTTGAGGCCGGCTTTCCCGGCAGGGCCAGATTGAGATACCCGCTCCACCAGCACACCGCGGGTCTCCGCAGGCAACTTCATGGCATTGGCCAGATCAAGAGACATGCTCAGGTAAGAAATGCCCAAATAGGTATGTTCCACTTTACCACTCTGAATGATGGTTTCTGCCACCTTCTTGACAATGGCACTGGGGATGGAATAGCCAACGCCAGAGTTGCTATCGGTGGAAGATTGGATGGCGGTATTGACGCCAATCACCTCACCGCTCAGGTTGAGCAGCGGCCCACCTGAATTGCCAGGGTTGATGGCAGCATCCGTCTGGATGATATCGGGGATGCTGTAACTTGTACCGTCACTGGTGGTAGTGGCAGAAGCTTCAAGTGTGCGGCCCAGGCTGGAGATAATGCCGGTTGTCATGGTGCCCTGCAAACCAAAGGGGCTGCCAATGGCAATAACGATCTGTCCAACTTTCACCTGGCTCGAATCAGCCAGCGAAACTGGCTTGATCAGGGAGGAATCTACATTGGACACCTGGATCACGGCCAGATCAGATCCGGGGTCGGTACCCACTACTTTGGCCTCAGCCTCTGTGCCATCAGCAAACGTGACAATGATACGGTTGGCGTTTGCCACCACATGGTTATTGGTGACAATATGGCCCTCTGCGTCATAAACAAAGCCAGAGCCTTCCACCTGAGCCGGCGCCTGAGACTGCTGTTGCTGATTCAGATCAGGAAAACCCGGAAAAGAAGGGAAGGCAAAACTGGAATCTTGTTGAGTGTCGGAAGCATTCTGCACCACCCGGATGTTCACTACAGACGGGTTCACTTTGTCATAGATCTGGGTGTAGGCACTTTCTTCTGCCACTGTGGTGACGTTTTGTACCACAGGCGCCTGAGTTGCTTCAGCACTTGAATTGCTGGCAGGTGTTGCGGTAGAAGAAGCTACTGGAGCACAGCTTGCCAGTAATACAGCGATTACAAGAATTGATGAGATCACTGTCATTCTATTTTTCATATTTTCAACCTCCGAAATTCGCCCTTGGATCCATCCAAAGGAAGATACAAATTGAATGTTAGTCATCAGGCATAAAGAATCGCTTAATGATTGATTAGAGGCTTTTAATCTTTTTCCCCTCTGCTTCCAACCCTGGTCCAACAAAAAGACGCCTTCAGTGCGAAGGCGTCTTCCAGAGGTTTGAGTAGATTATTGAATGGATATGCTGCCGGATCCCTGGTTGAGGATCTGAATGAGGATCTTTACAGGTGCATCTGCAAATCCATCGGTTTCCCAGGTGCCAGTCTCATTATCACCGCTGACCTGGCGCAAGGAGGAAGGTAAGTACAGGCTGCCGGAACCCGTATCGCGTACTTCCACCTGCAGGGCGGCATCAGCGGGTAGGCTTACATTCACAGCACCGCTGCCACTTTGAATCCGCAAGGTGAGATTGGTTTTATCTGGCAATGAAAGGTTCACAGCACCGGAGCCACTATCAATATTGACCATTAAAGAAGAAGTGGTTTGTGGCAGGGTGAAGTTGGAAGCGCCAGAACCCAGGTCGGCCGTCAGCGATTCAAGCTTCAGCTCGCTCAGGTCAGCGTTGATAGCTCCGCTTCCGCCATCCAAAACGATACTGGCCGGGACCTCGGAATTGAGGCCAATGTTCCATTTACTATCATTCAACGCCCAGTTCCAGTTGAGCCAGGAAGAAGTATCGGTATTCTCAAACAGGTGGATGGATTTGTTGGTGGAACCGCTGACCACAAAGCCGATGGTGCCATAATGGCTGAGGTTGGCATCGATCAGATTTGTGGCGCCACCAATGGAATAGATCTCCACCGGTTCAGAGGCGGTTTCAAAGTTGTAATCTACACTCATGGCATCGCCAACGGGTTCAGTGAACTGTTCCGTGGTTACAGCGCTGTTATTGATGGAGCCTGTGCGCGGCGCCAAAATGAGGAAACCCACCACCCCGGCAACAGTGAGCAGACCCAGCAGGCTGCCAAGCCAAGCAAAGCGATGAGCAAAAAGAATGTCCAGGCCCAGGACAATGAGCAATAAAGGCCACAACTTAAGAAGAGTAGAAACATTAAAAGGGGCGATCACGCCCAAATTGACCAGCAACCACACCAGCCCGACGCCGATGAGGAGTGTTGGCCAAAAGAAAGAACGTCC
>CAZWKK010000023.1:0-5552 GCA_964634855.1 uncultured Anaerolinea sp. | reverse complement strand
GCGGTTGCCATCAGGCACCACATCCAGCGGTGAGATCTGTTGCCCCATCTTCTCGATCTTCCACTCACCGGGTTGGGGCAGAAGTGGAACAAAGGAGAACCAAATCGCTTCAGGCAAGCGGCTGGCCGGTTTGTGAAACCATTGCAGCTCCATCTGGATTATGTCGGAATCGTCCAAACAGTAATGCAGCCAGAAATCGCGTGGGCAACCATATTTTTGAACACTGAGGTCTTCACCCAATAGGTGGAAGAGAAACTCTTGCTGGCTGCTACTTATCCGAGAAAAACCTTCTTTCACCTGCGGCTGCCAGAAGCGGCTTTGCGGTGCAGCAGCCTCAATGCCAGGCTTGGTAAAATCTTCGCGAGACCAGCCATTATTCCATTCTTTTTCCAAAATATACTGTCTGAAAAAGCGCTCGTAATCCTCGGCAGAGAAGGTTTGATATTGCAGCCGCCCCAATGGATTTTCGTGCCCCGACCAAACGGCTGACCCCCGTGACAGGTGGATAATGGCAGCAGTGTGAACATCAAAACCAACCTGCCAAGCGGCAGGGGTTTGTGTTGATTGCCCATTCAGCGGATAGGGCTGCCATCCTTTGAGATCGGGTTGAGCGGGCCGCAATGCCAAGAGGGCCTGGTGAGCTTGCTGCGCTTGGGGCAGGTCTTCCAATGCCTGAATCGCTTCATCAGGGTAGGCGCGTTTTTCCACCCAGGAGCCCTGGAATTTGAGGTAGTTGGGCTGGTTGCGGCGGGCATTAAACTCCTGCTTGCTGTAATGGGCATTATCCGCCAGGAACATCTTTTCATCCACGCCCCAGGTGTGCTCGGGTACCATCAGCAAGCGGCGGCTGAAGGTTTTAAAGCGCTTGTCATCTGCGAGAGCGGGGCTGTCTTTGAGCCAGCGCTGACGCAGGCGGCTGAGTTCTTTAAAACGGCTCACCTTGATGGGGTCAGTCCCCACCCCGTGGATCCAGGAATCGCCGATCTCCTGGGTCACCACCGGCAAAGAGTCGCGAACAGCACGCAGCTTGAGGGCAAAAGCATCCAGGGTGGAGGCAAATAATCTGGCCGCCGGGAATTGTCTTTGCAGCTCATGGTAAACCCCCAACACCTGTTCAGCCGATTGCGGACCTAAATTATCGCCGGTGTGACCAAAAGCTAGAGAATCTTTAATACCATCAATGACAAACGCGCTGCCATAGCCGCTCTCGTACATCACCACAATTTCCTTGCCCTCTGGTGATTGCCAGCGGAAGAGCGGCGGCACCTGCGGCACGGTGGAACTGGGGTTCACGCCAATGTGCAGGAACTCCACCCCGGCCTCTGCCAGCAAAGGGATAATGGCACGGGTATGGCCGGGCACGTCCGTCATTTTGGCGGCGATGGTGGTCTTGCCAAAACGTTTGTCCAGCTCTTGAGAGAGCGAAAGGCCAAACCGAAACAGGTCGCCATCCATCAACTCTGTATGGGTGGTAAACGGCAGGGCGTGCCAGGCAATGTCTCCGTTGAGGATGCCCTCTTCCATCATTTTCCGTTGATCGGCATCGGCCCGTTCCAGGAATTCATAGATCAAGAACGATCCTGTGGTCCAAATAAAACGTTCCGTCCGGCCCGTTTCACGCAGCTCTTTCGCCACGCGCAAGGCCGCCGGAATGTATTGTTTAAAGTAATGGTCCAGCACCACCGCTGCGTAATCGGTGAAGCCAACATCGAGGTGGGTTTTAAACACAACGTGGATCGATTGGGTCATAGGACACTCGCCAATTAACAATTCTATTCCTGTACGGGTAGTTTTTTGCCCGGGTCTTTGACCTTCACCAGCACCAGAATGGAGATCAGGATGAGGCCGGCGTAGATGCTGTAGATGAGTATATACCCCAGCCCACCCGAAATGGCGTTAAAGGAATCTGCCATGGGGCCGCCGATGCCCGTCCCCACAATGCCGGCGCCAGCACCCGCCAGATTGGAAATGCCCAGGTACTTGCCAGCTTCCTTGGCAGGCGCCAGATCGGTGCCCAGTGCCCAGGAACAGGCCATAAAGAAACCGTAGCCCAATCCCACCACTGCCCCGGCTAAATAGACCACCATCATATTGGGGGCAGTCAGCAACAGCACCGTGCCGGCAGCGGCAATGAGGGCGGAGACGAACAGCATGCGCTTACGTCCGAACACGTCGCCCAGCTTGCCGCCCACCAGGGTGGCCGGTACCAGAAAAGCAGCAATAGCCAACAAAAGGCGGGTATTTTCTGTGGCCGGGTTGGCCACTTTGAGCACATCGCGCAGATAGTACTGGGCAAAATCACGCACACCGGTGACAGCTGCCAGAATGAGCAGGCGGTTGACGATCCACCAGATGAAGGAGCGCTGGTTGGTCGCCTCTTTGCCAATACCCACCGTCGCTCCCAGGAACACGCCGATCAGCACCGAGCCTGCCATACAGATGAGCCCCACTCCCCCCACTGCCATAATGTAAGCAGTCGATGAAAGATTCGCTTTCTGCAAAGCACTGCCAGCCATCCCGATGAGCCAGATGGCCAGACGGGTGGTGACAAAGAATATGGCAGTCAGCGCTACCAGGCGCAAGGCTTCTTTGCCTGTTTGGGCGGTCGGTCTTTCAGTGATGGGGGCTTCATGCACGGTAAAGATCGTCACCAGCATGGTGGCCAGAAACCCGGCCATCATAATGCCGATCACCAGCCAGGTTTGACCGGCATCGATGAACTTGCCCACAAAGAAGACCAGGGCCAGCGGCAGGATCTCCATGAGGGATTTATAACCTGAGGCCATGCCGCGTTGATGGGTGGAAACATTATCCGGGATCAGACCCAAAGCAGCACCCTGGCCCAGATTGGAAGAAAACTGGATGAGGATGATGGCCAATAAAAGGGCTGCATAAGCAGTGGTCACCCCAAAGGTGGGCAAAAAGAAAGAATCTGCCGCTGAACCAATGAACAACGGAGTCAACCCAATAAAAAAGAGGAAAAGGATGCTGAGCAAAGCACTGGCAAAAATGAAGGGGCGTCTCCGCCCCCAGCGGGAGGTGTTGCGGTCGCTGAGCAGGCCAGCCATTGGTTGAATGAGCATGGCCACCACCAACCCCACCACACGGATGTTTGCCAGCGCGGTACTTTTCTGGTTTTCCGGCATGAACATCAATATCAGAGCTGGCAAGAGCACCGGCAAGATGTTGGTGGTAATGTTGATGCCCAGCCAGTAGATATTAAGTGCCACCAGATCGTACCATTTTTGCGTTTTTTCCACGTTTGCCTCCGATTATTATTATCCGGGTTTTTTCTTGAAATAATTAAAAAGCGGCATTTTTGTAGTGATTTTTTCTAGAAATAATTGTTTTTTGGAAAAATCTTGATGGTTTAGAAGCGAAATTGTTCAAATAAACAACATGATTTTGAATAAATAATAGGACTCCCACTCTGTAAGGAAATGCTGCTGCACTTCCATCTTATTCAGCGTGGGAGTCCCTGTCAAGCCAAAACTGACGGTTTTACAAGACCAGCATCACCACCAGTGCGACTTCGCTGATGAAGCTGATGATATTCGAGCGCTCAAAAGAATAGTCGACAACCATAGAAACAGCGCGGATGGCGCCAATGGCCGCATAGGCAATGGCCAGGGTCTTAAAAACTTCTGGCGTGGGCATGAGGAAGGCTGCGACGCCCAGACCAATGAAGGTACCGCCCATCACCGCCCGGATCTCGGTGAGCGCACGCGGGCTGGATGCTTCCAACCCGGTAAAACCCTTAATGCTCTTAGGCCAGATCAAAGAGATCAAGCCGGTGGCCAGGGTAACTATGAGGGCCAGATACTTTAAGATGACAAGAATATTAAACATGTTTCCTCCTTTTTCTTTTTACTCCTTCATTATAGTCATACTGCAACCAATTTGCGGCAGGTTGTATAAGCCTGTCCGACCAGGCAAAACTCATACACATTTCTTATACAAAGGGATTGATATTAAGATAATTTAGAGTATAATTATCATAAATAAACAAACAAAATAATTCTAACTAAAGAGACTTTCTCTATGACCACACTTTTTGAACTTCCCGCTTTAAAATTTGCTTTTGATGCTCTTGAACCCGCGATCGATGCCCGCACCATGGAGATCCATCACGACAAGCATCACGCCGCTTACGTTACCAATTTAAACAAAGCCCTTGAATCTGCCCCTGAATTCTACGGTCAACCCATTGAAGAGGTTTTGCGTGGAATTAGCAAAGTACCCGAAGCCATCCGCACTGCCGTGCGCAATAACGGCGGCGGTCATGCCAACCATTCCCTTTTCTGGGAAGTATTGACCCCGGGAGGCAAAAAAGCCCCTGAAGGCGCTCTTCTGGCAGACCTTGAAAAGACCTTCGGCTCCTTTGACGCATTCGTTGAAAAATTCAACGGCGCCGCCACCACTCGCTTTGGCTCAGGTTGGGCCTGGTTGGTGCTTGACGGCGAAAAGAAATTGCAGGTATACTCTACCGCCAATCAAGACAGCCCCTTCATGGATGGGCACTCGCCTGTACTTGGGCTGGATGTTTGGGAACACGCTTATTACTTGAATTACCAGAACCGCCGTCCCGATTATGTAAAAGCTTTCTGGAGCGTGGTCAACTGGAGCTTTGTAGAAAAGCAGTACAACCAATATCGGTAAGACATTGAGACCCCCTGTGCCAGCTTGAAACGGGTTTTGGACATTCCCATTCGGTACTATCTCACCAGGGCGGAAACGGATAGGCCAAAAGTTCGACCCCCGCTCCAAACACCGCAGAGACTCACAGGTTCCCTCAATCTTCAACATCCCCCGGCTCACGTCGGGGGATTTTATTTGGTGTAAACTTAAAACAACTGAGAATTCTTTCACGCAATTTACCTTATTCGGTGCTTAAAATCTGAATTCGCAGTAAAATTAGAGCAGGCGATATATATGCTTTTTGATATATATGCAAATAAAATAACTACTAATCCTCTCCAAATTTCACTAATTGAGGGTCCCCATGCTAATTGAGTACATTCCTTTGATCATCCTTACCGCTCTTGCCACTGCATTGGGTTTTTTGGTGGTCATCATTGGGCGCATTTTCGGCCCCCACCGCCCCACTGCTAAAAAAGGCAGACCTTACGAATCTGGGATGATCCCTTACGGACCGGGTACGCGCCGCATGTCTGTGCGCTATTACCTGGTGGCCGTTCTCTTCATCTTATTTGATGTAGAGGTCATTTTCTTCTTGCCCTGGGCTGTCACATTCAAGTCTCTGGGCCTCTTCTCGCTGATCGAGATGTTTGTATTCCTCGCCATCCTCACCGTTGGCTACATATATGTATGGAAGAAGGGAGCCTTGGAATGGGAATAGAGCAAAAAGCAGGTAACCTGGGGGTGGTGACAACAACCCTTGAAGAGGTTGTTAATTGGTCACGCACCAACTCGATGTGGCCAATGCTCTTTGGTCTGGCCTGTTGCGCCATCGAAATGATGGGCGCCCAGGCAGCTAATTATGATATGAGCCGTTTTGGTATGGAACTCATGCGCGCCAGCCCACGCCAATC
>CAZWKK010000022.1:0-14437 GCA_964634855.1 uncultured Anaerolinea sp. | reverse complement strand
CAAAGCTGGCCAGAGAACAAACCTTACATCACCCCGGCCAACAGCCAAGATCAAAAAGGGTTTCGCAACTTTGAGTGGATCAATGCCATGGCCATAGAAGTGATAGGCAAGACCATGCCTATGCTTTTGCTGGGTCTGGGAAAATCTGAAACCAAAACAACCAATTCGGTTCTTCCTGAAGAACAATACAGCCTGACCAAAGAGATCATTGCCAACTTGCGTGCCAACGAGACAATTCCTACCAACATCTTTGCTGGCATCTTTAGCTCACTGGCTACCAGTGAGATAGATGAATCCTCTGCCCTGACATGGATCAACGCCGATGGTTCTGCCTCTGTTTTGTGCAGTCTCCTCGGTGCACAAAATGTTGTGGCGGCAAAGCGTAACCCAGTTCCATTCGAAAGATCTTCTGGATTGAAAACTTCCCCTACATCGATGAAGATCGAGCATTACTTGTTACTTCCCCTTTATGAGTGGGGTGTTGCCGATTGGCACCTGGAAGTGATCAAACCTTTTGTCTTAAAACACCATCCTACCATTGGTTTTTCACTGGCAGAAGCTGCCTTGGCCAAAGTTGTGACGGTGATTGGCGGGGAACAGAATTTTCCTGAAGCCAAATTGAACGAATTACGCGCACTCGGCTGTGAGGTGGAACGGATCAGCGGAGATGGTACAACAATTGCAACACAACTATCAGAGAGGTGACCTATGAGCATAACAATGAGTGGAAATCCAATTCATCATACCCCGATCGAAGCGAAAGCCCCCATTCTGAAAGTTGTTGGTATCGGCGGCGGCGGTCAAAATGCCGTTAACCGCATGATCGAGCTTGGCGTTGAAGGGGTTGATTTTATTGCCGCCAATACAGATGCTCAGGTTCTCCAATCTAGTCTGGCTCCCACCAAGATCCAACTCGGTCCCAAGCTTACCCGTGGGCTGGGTGCTGGTGGCAACCCCAGTGTCGGCGAAGCTGCCGCTGAGGAAAGCTACAAAGAATTGAATCAAGCTCTGGCCGGCGCTGATATGGTCTTCCTCACCGCAGGCATGGGTGGTGGCACCGGTACTGGCGCCATTTCCATTGTCGCGCGTGTGGCCAAAAGCCTGGGTGCTGTAGTGGTGGCCATCGTCACCACTCCCTTCACCTTTGAAATGGGTCGCCGCAGCCGTAATGCCCGCGAAGGCATTGCCAAACTGCAGCCTTTTACCGACACCCTTATCAGTGTCCCCAATGATCGCTTATTACAGGTTGCTCCCATTGACCTACCCATTGAGATGGCCTTCCGTCTGGCCGACGATATCCTTCGCCAGGGCGTCCAGGGCATCTCAGAGCTCATCACCCAACCCGGCCTCATCAATGTTGATTTTGCCCATGTGCGCAATCTAATGCAGGGTGGCGGCGGCTCGCTGTTGGCCATCGGCACGGCTGAAGGCGACAACAAAGCCGTAGATGCCATTGAGCATGCTCTCCATCACCCCATGCTGGAAACTATCAACCTTGAAAACGCCAACGGTATCATTGCCAACTTCACCGGCGGCGATGACCTCTCCTTTGCTGAAGTGACCGATGCGCTGATCTACTTGCAGCAGAAAACCAATTCTCGCATCGAGATCGTGCCCGGTGTCATCACCGACAAACGGATGCAAGGCCGCGCTCAGGTCACCCTGGTCATCACTGGTATTGGTGGAACAGCTGTCAATACTCCCAAGTTTGAAGGTGTTCGTCAGCAGGTACAATCGCAGATTGCCGCTCAAACTGATCCAGCCCAGACCTTCGTTATCAACTCCCCCACCCGGGAAGTGCTGCCGCAGTTTGAGATGGCTGGCACCCCCAATGATCTGGATATTCCGGCCTTTATGCGCCGCAGAGTGTACTAAAGGAGCCAAATATGGAATCATCCGCGCTTGATCGTGTTTGCCAGGCAGTCTACCGCCAGTTTCCAGAACTACGCGGTGCTCGTCCCTCGGTCAAACAAAACGGCAACAATTACCTCGTCATTTTCAGCGGACATGCCAAAACCGCTGATGGGAAAAGCATCTCCCGCACTGTTCGTGTAACCGCCAGTGAAACTGGCAGTGTCCTCAAACTCACCACCTCCAGATAAAGGATAAAACCATGGAAACCACTTTATTGCAGAAGATCGAACTCCGTTTCTGGGATATCATCCTCCCCCTGATGACACGCTCCCAATTCGTACGCAAGACAGTCCAGGCAGCTGTTACCTTTTACCAGAACGATCAATTGGTCAAAAAGGCAGCCCTTATCGGAATGATCGCTTGCGGAGGTTTCGCCACCGGGATCCTGGCATTCACGCTAACAAGTCTCATCGGCTAAGCCCATTCAAAAGCAGAGGTACCCTCTGCTTTTTGTATTTAATCGACTTCAAACGAGTGCCTGAAATCCACAAAATGGTAAAATGAATTGACACAACGTTAGGGAGATAGGATTTACTCAAGTAGATTTTCATGAAAAAGCCAACTCTGATCTTGATCCTCATTCTTTTTACAGCCTGCGCCATCGGCGGATATTTGGTTGCCTCAAAGGTCAATATTGGCTCGGGAAATTCCAGTTCAAGCGCCCAATCCTTGCCTACAGCTCTCGCAGCCTCACAGCAAAATTTCCTTCTTGTACGCGTAGATGACCTATCTTCTGCCTCACCACAATTGGTCGAAGCATGGGTGGTCTTTACCGCTTATTCAGACCCACCGCAGGTCATGTTCATGCCACTTTACCCCAGTTACGATGCCAGCAAAAATAAAACGCTGGCTGCAGCTTTTGCCATGGGCAGCAATGGCATGTTAACCAGTCGCTTGCAAGAAACGGTGGCAAAAGAATACAATTTTTCCCTCAACGGCAACATCTTGATAGACAGCACGGGCATGAACGGACTGGCCGGTTGGTTTGGTATTTCTGGAGTTGAAGTAAACGCAGTGCCCGCCAGCTCTGACCTGGAGACCCACAATATTTTGGTCAACAGTCAATTTTTCTTTCAAAATGTCTGTGCCCAACTCAAAAACGGGCAGGCAAATGCTCAATTTGACAGCATCAGATGGTCGAAATTGATCCCGGCCCATTTTCAAACCGATCTAAGCTTTGAGCACCTCATGGCCTCTTGGGATCGCATTTTGCATGGGGCTGCCCCACAGCAATGCGATGTCCTCTCAAACGAATAACCCTTATAAAATAGCTCATGCGAAAATACCTTTACATCACCGTCTTCTTTTCAGGGCTGGCTTCGCTGGCCGTTGAATTTGCCGCCTCTCGCCTGCTTGGCAATTATTTTGGCACCTCCAACCTGGTTTGGGCAAGCATTGTAGGGCTCATCCTCATTTACCTCACTGCCGGTTACTTCATCGGCGGTGCCTGGGCAGACCGCTCGCCCAAATATGAAACGCTTTATGAGATCTTGTGTTGGGGAGCGCTGACAATAGGCCTGATCCCAATCGCCTCCCGCCCCATCTTACGCCTGGCGGCCAACGCCTTCGACCAACTCCAATTGGGCATTTTGTTTGGCTCGTTCACCGCAGTGATGGTGCTCTTCATCATTCCAGTCACGCTTATTGGAACTGCATCACCCTTTGCCATCCGCTTGGCCATTGAAGACACCAACAAAGCCGGCAAGGTATCTGGTCAGATATATGCCATTTCCACCATTGGCTCCTTCATTGGCACTTTTTTGCCGGTGCTGGTGCTCATCCCCAGCATTGGCACTTATCGTACGTTTTTAGTGATCAGTAGCATTTTGATGGCTGTGGCGCTTCTGGGCGTCTTCCTGTCCAAAGGCCTCAAAGCCCTGCTCACCCACCTGTGGATGCCTTTGGTGATCGTGCTGCTGTTTATTTTTGGCGCCAGAGGATTGGACAAGACCAGCCAGGGCGTGGTCTACGAGACTGAATCCGCTTACAACTATATTCAAGTTCTGCAGCAGAATGGTTACACCATGCTGCGTCTCAATGAAGGTCAAGGCGTGCATTCCATTTACCAGCCGGATGTCTACAACTTCAATGGACCTTGGGAACAGGTGCTCACCGCCCCCTTCTTCAACACAGCGCCCATCAGCCGCTCGGGCATTAAATCGATGGCCATTGTTGGCCTGGCAGCTGGCACTACGGCGCGCGAGGCTTTTGCCGCCTTCCCCAACGTCCAGATCGATGGAATTGAGATCGACCCCAAGATCGTGGAGGTAGGCCAAAAGTATTTCGATATGAACAACCCCAACCTGAACGTGATCGTTCAAGATGGCCGTTGGGCGTTGGAAAAGAGCCAGAAAACCTACGACATCATCAGCATTGATGCCTACCGTCCCCCTTACATTCCCTACTCTTTGACCACAAAAGAATTCTTTCAGATCGTTTATGATCATCTGGATGAGAACGGGGTGATGGTCATCAATATTGGCCGTGCGCCTGAAGACCGCCGTTTGTTAAATTCGCTATACGCAACTATCAATACAGTTTTCCCCACCTTGTATGTGACCGATCTTTCTGATTCCTACAACTCAGTCCTCTTTGCCACCAAACAACCCACTTCGGTACAGAACCTGATCGATAATTATGCCTTGCTTTATCAGGACACCACTACCCCGCCTTTCGTCTTGCAGATCCTTTCACATACATACGACGGCCTGCAACCCCCTGCCAACGGCGGTGTCGTGTTTACTGATGACCTGGCTCCAGTGGAACAGATCACCAATTCAATGGTGTTGAACTTTTTACTATCCGGAAAGGTAGATGCTCTGCAATGAAAATTTTTCGCTCCATTTTGCTGATTCTTATCACTCTGGCGCTGCCTTTTGTGCTGATGATGACTTCTATCCGCCTATTGCTTCATCCCGCATTCTTGGATTTTGAATACAATCAAGCCAACTTTCCGGCGGATGATTTTGGTTTTACCAAAGAAGACCGGCTGCACTGGGGCAAGCTCTCTCTGGATTACCTGGTCAATAACCAAGGAATAGACTTCCTGTCCAATTTGAAATTCGATGATGGCACAGGCATCTACAATGAACGCGAACTCAGCCACATGCTGGATGTAAAGAACCTTATCCAGGCAGCTTTGATGGTGTGGTATATCGCACTCGCGTTGATCGTGTTGGTAGGATTGTGGGCCTGGCGTGGGAAATGGCTGGGACAATTCTGGCGAGCAATCTCCAATGGCGGCTTCCTGACCATTGCGGTGATCGTCGCCGTTTTGTTGGGTGTCGTCATCAATTTTGATGCGCTTTTCCGCGGCTTTCACGCAATTTTCTTCACCGGTGATACCTGGCTCTTCTACATTGATGACACCCTCATTCGCCTCTTCCCAGAGAAACTGTGGTCAGACTCCTTTACCTTTATGGGTGTGTTCACAATTTTGGGAGCGCTCGTGTTAGGGTTTGGTGGCAAAAGATTAGCACGGAATAAATAGATTCTAGAATTATGCACAAAGCGGTCAGAGAATTCTCTGACCGCTTTCTTTTTAGCAACTAGTATTACTTCTTGGCTTTACCCTGGTTGGCAACCGCCTCAGCCAATTTCTTGACCTCTTCGGGATCGCCCAGATAATAATGCTGAATGGGTTTCAAATTCTCATCCAGCTCGTAAACCAGGGGAACACCAGTGGGGATGTTCAATTCCACAATCTCGTCATCCGGGATGTTATCCAAATATTTAACCAGGGAGCGCAGGCTGTTACCATGTGCCACAATGATGACACGTTTGCCCGATTTGATGGCCGGAGCAACTGTCTCATGCCAGAATGGCAGGAAGCGAGCCACTGTATCTTTGAGGCATTCTGTGAGCGGCAGTTCTGCCTTGCTCAGATCGTGGTAGCGGCGGTCAAAACCAGGATAACGCTCGTCGGTCACTTCCAAAGCGGGCGGCTGAACATCATAGCTGCGGCGCCAGATGTGAACCTGTTCATCGCCATACTTGGCGGCGGTTTCGGCTTTGTTCAAGCCCTGCAAGGCACCATAATGGCGTTCATTCAAACGCCAAGATTTCACCACAGGCAACCACCACAGGTCCATTTCGCCCAGAGCCAGTGTCATGGTGCGGATGGCACGTTTGAGCACAGAAGTGAAGACGATGTCGAAATCATAACCGGCTTCCTTCATGGTTCTGCCGGCTTTGCGTGCTTCTTCTTCGCCCTTCTCAGAAAGGTCAACATCCGTCCAGCCGGTGAAACGGTTCTCTTTGTTCCACTGGCTTTCTCCATGTCGTAACAATACGATCTTGTACATGGGATCTCCTTATTCTTGGTCTTTTTACAACAGTAGCGCAAGAATAAATCTTGCGCTACGTTTTTTACGTTGTGACAGAATAACTAGCGAACAGCTACCGGGTTTTCGGCGTTCTCAGACGGATCGAAGATATGGAAGTTATCCATATTGAAGGTCATCTGAACTTTTTCGCCGATCTTGTAGCGGCTGCGAGGATCAACACGAGCGCAGAAGTTCACGCCACCAGCAACCAGGTACACATAGATCTCATTACCCATCAACTCGGTCACGTCCACAGTAGCCTCGATCTTCTCACCGTGAATGTTAGGCGGAGTGAAATCGGGATTGTGAATGTCGTCGGGGCGAATACCAAAAATGATATCCTTGCCAACCAGTTTGGAATAGGTGGCGGTGGATTCTTTGGGCAGGCGAATGTTCATTGCTGCGTTCTCTACATAAAGATTTTCGCCAGATTTGGTCACCTTCATGGGGAAGAAATTCATGGCCGGAGAACCGATGAAGCCAGCAACAAACATGTTGGCGGGTTTGTCATACAGGTTCTGCGGAGTATCCAACTGCTGCAAGATACCCTTGTTCATGACTGCGATACGGGTGGCCATGGTCATAGCCTCGGTCTGATCGTGGGTCACGTATACAAAGGTGGTCTGCAAACGATTGTGGATTTTGCTGATCTCGGCACGTGTTTGCACACGCAGTTTCGCATCCAGGTTGGATAGCGGTTCGTCGAGGAGGAAGACTTTCGGTTCGCGAACAATGGCGCGGCCTAATGCAACACGTTGGCGCTGACCACCAGAGAGTTCACGCGGTTTACGTTTGAGGAGAGCTTCAATGCCAAGGATCTTGGCAGCTTCTTCAACACGTTTCTGAATCTGAGCCTTTGGAACGTGGCGCAGTTTCAAACCGAAGGCCATGTTATCAAACACGGTCATGTGCGGGTACAAAGCATATGATTGGAACACCATAGCGATGTCACGATCTTTCGGGGCGACATCATTGACGATACGATCGCCAATAATAATGTTACCGCCAGACACCTCTTCCAATCCAGCCAGGCAGCGCAGGGCGGTCGTTTTACCGCAGCCTGAGGGGCCGACGAGCACAAGGAATTCTTTGTCCTCGATTTTGATGTTTAGATCATTGATTGCTGTAAAATCGCCAAACTTTTTTACTACATGTTCAAATGTTACACCAGCCATTGTTTCCTCCTTCCGGAACGAATATAGTTGAGTCAATTATACGGCAAAAGCAAAAGTTTATACAAGCGATCAACGGCCAAAATCCGGCCATGATCATGCCATTCTGAAAATATTTTGAAAAATATTCATCAATATTATGATAGAATGTTTGTACCATTAATTTTTGGAGGGAGTGATTATGCCAGAAATTCCTGAGATTGCTTCTCGTGTCCGCGAAATGAACCAGGCCCTCCCTGGCAAAACGATCAGCGGAATTCAGGTGGAACAACCCAAAAGTTTGAACGTTCCTCTGGATGTATTTACCCAGGGACTGACGAATGCCACGGTCAAGGAGGTCTCTCACCGTGGTAAATGGTTGTTGGTTGAAACTTCACAGGGCTGGCTGCTGCTAAACATGGGGATGGGCGGCGAAATTCTGCTGGTTGATCGGGAACATTTACCCGTCAAACATCGTTTGATCTTTGACTTCACTGATGGCACCTGCCTCTCCATCAATTTTTGGTGGTTTGGCTATGTCCATTTTGTTCCTCTCGGAAGCCTGGACGCACACGAGCCGACTGCCAAATTAGGGCCGAATGCGCTCGACCTCAGCGAAATGGAATTTACAGCCCGTATCACAGGCCAAAAAGGCAAGGTCAAAGCCTTTTTGCTTGACCAAACGCAGGTTGCCGGCATAGGCAATGCCTACATTCATGACATCCTTTTCTTTGCCGGGTTGCATCCTCTGAGGACGATCCGTTCCCTCACCCCCACAGAGATCCATGCGCTTTATGATGGCATTCACAAGGGTCTCGTTCCGGCATTGCAAAAAGGCGGCGCTTTTTATGAAATGAATCTATTCGGCCAAAAAGGCCAATTTACCATGGATGATATCGTCATTGGCTATCGAGAAGGACAACCATGCCCCGTTTGCCAGACTCCGATCATCAAGATCAAAACAGGTGGCACCTCCAGTTTCATCTGTCCACATTGCCAGCCAGAACAATAACCATTTTTCTTATTAGAGGTCCCTTTGACTACCCTCCCATCACTCCAGGATTACGACCTGAAGCAATCGATTAGCGCCAATCGGCTCAGAGGCTTATGGCGACTAATGACCGGATTCAGGCTCAAATACAGCGGCTCCGTGGTCAGCATTGGTTTTGCCGCTTTAGCTAAAACTCTCACCTACATGTTGCTGCGATACTTTGTTGACAGCTATTTCGTGGAAGGCATCCATACCTATTCCCTGCCCTTGTTAGCGGCCGGATTTCTAGTGCTGGCAGCGGCCGAAGGCGGATTTACCTTTATTAGCGGGATTCTTGCCTCTCAGACCGCCGAGGGAGTTACACGCCGCCTGCGCAACTATCTTTACGATCAGATCCAGCATCTCTCCTTCACTTATCACTCCAAAACCCAGACCGGTGAATTGATCGAGCGATGTACATCTGATGTGGATGCTCTAAGACGTTTCTTTGCCGATCAAGCCATCAGCATCGGCAGGATCACCTTGCTATTTGTAGTGAACTTTATTGCTCTGCTTAATTTGAATGTTAAACTCGCCCTCGTATCGGTCATCGTTGTACCGCTGGTGCTGCTTGTGTCCGTTCTGTTATTTAAGAAGGTCTCCACTGCCTACGAAGCGTATCAGGAACAAGAAGCTGTGCTTTCTACCACCCTGCAGGAAAACCTTGCCGGTGTTCGCGTGGTGAAAGCTTTTTCCCGCCAGCAGTATGAAATGGAAAAGTTTGAGAAAGACAATTGGGAAAAGTTCGTGCGCGGTAAGAAGCTGCTCACCCTGCACTCGCTCTTCTGGCCAGCTTCGGACATCCTCTGCGGAATCCAGATGCTGGCTGGTTACTTCGTCGGTGCCATGATGGCCATTAATGGCCAGATCACAGTGGGAACCTACCTGGCTTATGCTGGCTTGGTCGTGTACATTATCTTCCCGTTGCGTAACTTGGGCCGGCTCATTGTTCAAACTTCCAGCGGGCTTGTCTCTTATGGCCGCGTCATGGACATCATTCGCGAAGAACGTGAACCCCTCACTCTGGGTGACCATCTGCCAGAAAAAGCCCCTTCCGGCAAGATTTCCTTCCAGAATGTATCGTTTGAATATGAATCCAACGAACCCATCCTGCAAGACATCACTTTTGACGTCCAGCCCGGTCAGGTGGTGGCATTACTCGGCTCTACCGGTTCCGGTAAAACCACTCTGGTGAATTTACTGCCCCGCTTCTACGAGTACACTTCTGGCAAGATTACTCTGGATGATGTGGAACTTAATCGCTATCCGCGCACGTATTTGCGTCGCCATATCGGCATTGTGGAGCAAGAGCCGTTCCTCTTCTCCCGTACCATTCGTGAGAACATATCTTATGGTGTTGGGCATGAAGTCACCAACGAAGAGATCGAAGCTGCTGCCCGCTCCGCCGCCATCCATGACGTGATCCTCTCCTTCCCTGAAGGATATAACACCATCGTGGGTGAAAAAGGCGTTACCCTCTCAGGGGGTCAAAAGCAGCGTGTGACTATCGCCCGCACCATCTTGAAGAACCCACGCATCCTCATTATGGATGATTCCACTTCAGCCGTAGATACTGAAACTGAAGCGGAGATTCGTAATGCATTGCAGTCATTGATGAAGCAACGGACTACCTTCATTATTGCCCATCGCATCCAAAGCATCACCAACGCTGATCTCATTCTGGTCATGGACAACGGCAAGATCGTTCAACGCGGCAAACATGCAGAATTGCTAGATCAAGAAGGAATGTACCGCCAGATCTTCAACATTCAGACCCGCATCGAAGACGAACTTGAGAAAGAGGTCTCCCGTGTCGAATAGTTATTTTGACGAAGAAGAATTTAATACTAAATTTGACGGCCAAACACTGCGCCGAATTATCGAGCTCACCCGACCCCATATCAAATGGGTCATCGGTTTTCTTATTACCATTGCCAGCGTCGCTGCCATGGATTCCATCTTCACTTATTTGAGCAAACGTATCATTGATGATGGCATCGTGGCAAAGAATGGGGATGCAGTCATTCATTTCCTCGTCATTTACGGTGTACTCATCCTGGTTCAAGCTGCGGGTGTCTTTGGCTTCGTTTACCTGGCCGGAATTTTGGGTGAGCGCATCCGTTATGATCTGCGTAAAAAGATGTTTAACCATTTGCAGGCGCTCTCTTTGAACTACTACAGCAAAACGCCCGTCGGCTGGATCATGGCCCGCGTTACCTCAGATTCTGAACGGGTGGCAGATCTGGTCACCTGGGGTGCGGTGGATACCACTTGGGGCATCATGAGCATTCTCAGCTCCATGATCTTCATGTTTGCTATCAATTGGAAACTCGCCCTGCTTGTAATGGTCATCCTACCCATCTTGCTGTATGTTGCTTATGAGTTCCGTAAACACATTCTCAAAGAATATCGCAATGTGCGTAAGATCAATTCCAAGATCGTTGGCTCCTACAACGAGAACATCACCGGTGTTCGTGTCATCAAAGCCCTGGGGCGCGAAAAAGCCAACCTGGACGAATTCAAAGTACTCACAGCAGGCATGTACAACTCGTCTTACCGTGCTGCCTGGTTAAGCGCCCTCTTTTTGCCCACCGTTCAGCTAATTTCAGCCTTTGCAGTGTCTGCAGTGGTCTGGTATGGCGGGTACCAGGCGCAGGTCGGCGGCATGACCATTGGTGGCATTCAAGCTTTTGTCAGCTACATCACGTTTATGATGTGGCCAGTACAGGATATTGCTCGTGTCTTTTCTGAGATGCAGCAGGCAATCGCTTCAGCAGAGCGTATGTTCTCGCTCATCGATTCTGAACCGGCAGTAACTGACTTGCCAAACGCCATCGACCCTGGTTCCATCCGTGGCGATATTATTTTTGATCACGTTTCTTTTGCCTATGAAGATGGCGAAGAAGTGCTGCACGATTTCTCCCTCAATGTAAAACGTGGCGAAACCATTGCTCTGGTAGGTGAAACGGGTGGTGGCAAATCGACCATAGTCAATTTGCTTTGCCGCTTCTATGAGCCGTCCACTGGAAAAATCTATATTGGTGGCCGTGATTATAAACATCTTTCTCTGCAAGCCATTCAATCCCGCATTGGCGTAGTGTTGCAGACCCCTCATTTGTTCTCGGGCACCATCCGCGAGAATATCCGCTACGGTCGCCTCAGCGCCACTGATGCCGAAGTAGAACAGGCTGCTACAATCGTCGGGGCTCACGATTTTATCTTGCGCTTCCCCAAGGGCTTTGAAGAAGAAGTTGGCGAAGGCGGAAACCTGCTTTCAGTGGGTCAAAAACAGCTTATCAGTCTGGCCAGAGCCATCTTGTCTGACCCGGAAATCTTCGTCATGGACGAAGCCACCAGCAGCGTAGATACCCTCACCGAGGCGCTGATCCAAAAAGGCATGGACCAATTGCTTAAACGCTGTACCAGCTTTGTCATTGCTCACCGTCTCTCTACCATTCGTAATGCCAATCGCATCATCGTTATTGAGAATGGCCGCATTGCCGAACTGGGCAGCCATAAAGAGCTGCTAAAACTAAAAGGCAAATACTACAATCTGTACACCAAGCAGTTCAGACAGCAACTCGAAACGCAATACAACATTTTTGAACAGGTTGATCCCCTAAAAGGTGAAGGCATATAAATAAGGGATCCATTTTTAGTTGCAGAACTGGTCTTTTTTAGTAAAATGAACCACAATCGTATGAATCAGACTATTGGAGATCCCATTAAACATAGACGAACAGCCCCTCAGCGGAAAGTTGAGGGGCCGTTCAGGCTTGTTTATCGCATCCTCCGCGGCGCATTCATTACATTTTCAAATGCCAAAGGCGCCGAGGCATCTGCCAGCCTGGCTTATTACACCCTCTTTTCCCTCTTTCCCTTACTCCTGGTTCTGGTGGGCTTTGGCTCATACCTGTATGACCAGGCAACCATTGAAGGTGAACTGCTCAAGTTCTTACCTCGCTTTTTCCCAATCTCTCAAGATTTCATCCTGGCCAACATTCAACAGGTTTTTGATGTACGTGGAACAATTTCCATCGTTTCCCTGCTGGGATTGGTTTGGTCGTCAACTTCTGTCTTTTCTGTTCTCATCCGTAACGTCAACTCGGCCTGGCCAGCGGCAGCCCCACACACGTTTATCAAAATGCGTCTCGCTTCTTTGGGGATTGTCGCCGCGTTAGCCGTAGCCTTGATTCTTTCGTCATTTTCTGTCACCTTCAAGAACCTTATCATCAGCCTGGGTATTCCTCTGGATGACAAATCCCTGGGTCTGCTCTTTTCTTCTACATTTTTCACCCAGATCATCCCAGCATTTCTCCGTGTAGCAATCTTTTTTGGGCTTTACTACTTTGTTCCACAGATCCATGTTAAAAAACTACCAGCACTCTCCGGCGCAGTGATAACCGGGCTGGTATGGCAGATCGTGACAATTCTTTTAAGCTCATACCTCAAATTGAGCATGGCCCGTTATGAGATCGTTTATGGCTCATTGGCCAAGATCATCGCACTGTTGGCCTGGATCTATTTCAGCGGTTGGATCATCCTATTTGGCGCTCACCTCACCTCATCCATAGATCGACACACAAGTTAGAAATGAAAACTCCTACTGAGCTGCAGCCCACTTACATTAGTAAATTGCCCTCTGGCAGCCTTGTGCTTTGTGACATGCAGCACCTGCGCGGCTATTGCATTTTAAAAGCTGAACCGATGGTAGCTTCATTGAATGACCTCCCCGAACAAGGCAGGTTAGCATTCCTCCGAGATATGGCCCGTGTTGGAGATGTTCTTACAGAATTGTTCCAACCAATCCGCATCAATTATGCCATTTTCGGCAACTCAGATTACTATCTGCATGCCCATATCGCCCCCAGATATGCGTCAGAACCTGAGCAATATCGGCGCAACACCCCGTGGTCTTACCCAAAAGAGCACCTGGATAGCCACCAATTTGATCCTGTCCGAGATGCTGAATTGATCCGTTTGATCGCACAAAAAATTTCCGACCTGCCCAATTGAGCAGGTCGGTGTTTTTTACTTCTTAATCGCTTTCCTGTTTTTCGTGTTCGATCTCGTGCATCTCCCCTGAGACTACAAACACGGTTCGCTCACAAATATTGGTAACCCGGTCAGCCACGCGCTCCAGGTTGTGCGCCACCCACAACAACCAGTTTGCCCGCTCAATGGCTTTTGGATCTTGAATGATCAAGACCATTAATTCGCGGTAGATCTGATCATACAAATTATCAATTTCATCATCTTCCTGAGGGATGGTGCGGGCAGTGTCAGCGTCTTCATTGACAAATGCCGTCAACGCACGGTGCAGCATATCAGCACCTTTTTGGGCCATACGCGGAATATCTACCAAAGGCTTTAATAAAGCCTCTTTTTGCATGCGAAGATTGATGGTGGAAATACCTTTGGCATAATCACCCATGCGTTCCAATTCGCCGGCGATCTCCAGAATTGAAGCCAACAAGCGCAAGTCATGAGCCATCGGCTGCTGGGTGGCAATGACCACCATTACCTTCTCTTCGATCGAAAAACGTTTTTGGTTGATCTCCTCATCTTCAGCCACAATGGCAGCGGAAGCCGCGAAATCACGTTTTTTCATGGCGTCTACAGATTCAACCAGGTGTTTCTCCACCATGCTGCCCAAATAAAGCAGGTCGTTGCGTAATTCTTGAATTTCAATTTCAAGCGTTCTTCGCATTGAAGAATGGGTTTCTTGATTCTCCATCTAAATTCTCCTCCAAAAATTACCCAAATCGACCTGTAACGTAATCTTCTGTACGTTTATCTTGGGGACGGGTGAAAATGATATTTGTCTGATTATACTCAATCAATCGCCCAGAACGGTGCTCATCTATCATCATCATGGCAGTAAAATCTGAAACACGGGCGGCTTGCTGCATGTTATGCGTCACAATGATGATCGTGTAATCTTTGGCGAGGTCATGCATCAATTCTTCAATTCTCAGGGTAGAGATCGGGTCGAGTGCTGAGGCAGGTTCATCCAT